>JADFHU010000532.1 GCA_022567055.1 Planctomycetota bacterium | reverse complement strand
GCCTGGCCGGTGGATCGAGCTGGGCTCGGGCCGGCGTTCGCGTGGGCTGCGCCCCCCAACCTGACGATCCCTAATTGACCACCAACTGCAGAATCCTCGCCGCCGCGCCTCTCGACTTTTCCCCACTCTTCTCCGCCAGCCGTAGCACAATTTCATGCTTCCCATCCTTGAGTTCGGCATCAAACATGACGGTGCGCGGATAGTGCAATCCCGCGCTATGGCGATGATACAAATCCACCGACCCGAACTCTCCACCATCAATGCTGTATTCCAGGATCCCCGCATCCGGCCCGGCCAACACATAGGCCCCAATAGCGGTGCCCGTGAACGCCGCTGTGAGGGGCGCTCCCGGCGTCTCGCAATGCACGAACTCTCGGTCCACGAAAAACGCACGCAAGCGTCCCGGCTTTTCACTCCACTTGGGGACCCCCATCTTCCACTGCCCCGCCGTGATCGCCGATCGATCCAGATACCGCCCGCGCACATAACTCAAGGCATCGATCAGCTTTTCCGGCATCTTGTGGGCCACGGCCGCGGCATTGCCCGGCAACTCACCCGGCCACGCCTTCTTGAACAGCACACCCACACGCGCCGCGTATACCTTTTGTCCATGCGCCTTGGGGTGCGTCCCACCGTACTCCTCAAAGGTGTATGTTTCGGCCCTCCCTGCATCCGCCACCTCACGCGCCAGATGAATAGAGGGTATCTGATAATACTCTGCCACCCGCTCATGACTCATGATCTCGTTGGGGATAATGCCCTTGTTGTAGTCCTTGATATGGGCGCTGTTGACAAAGTGGGTGAAGATAATGTCGGCAGCCGGATTCTGACGTCTGAGCTGTCGTACTATCCCTTCCATGGCCCTAATCGCAGCGCTTGTGGAGCGTGCCGAGTCCTGGTTGTCGTTCACTGCGAATTCAACAAACAAAAGGTCAATCTTGCCTTTACTGAGCACGTCGGCGCCGAGACGAAACGCCCCCGTCGTTGAACCGGTTGAGGCAATCCCTGCGGTCACGTACTCAAACCTGGTTTCGGGGAAGCGCGTCTCCAGGAGTTTGTACACTCTCTGTCGCCAACCATCGGCCTGAGTGATGGATCCACCCATGAAGGCCACGCGTCCTGTCTTCTTGCTTTCAAACGCAATCTGAGAATTCATCAACCCGTCACGCAAGATGGCGTAGGGCTCGCCTTTGGGCATGTTCGACACATCGCGCTGGGCTTTCATGCGGCGAAGATGCAACTGCGCGACCTTCCCCATGTAGCTCGACGTACCGTAGGTCTCCGAGGCCAGCGTCATATGTTTCTGCGCAGCGTCTGGTCTCCCCATGACTTCATAGTAGAGCCCCACATACTGATGCGCATAACAGAGGGCGCGACGTTGCTTGGCGGCTGGGGTCTTCTTCGCCGCCGCAATCACCGCCTCTGGCCCCAAGCTGCCAGCAAACAGCCCATGCACCTCCTTCATCGGTATCCGCGCATCGCCCTGAACGGGAATAAACATCCGGCGTGCCTCCGCCACACTCGTCGCCCGCGCCTTACACAGAAAATGCCAGGCCGCGTTCTCAACATCATGCGGGTTCACCTTCCTGTGTCTCTCAAACTGACCCACCCCATCCTCGAAGCGCCCCGCGTAATAGTACGCGATCCCCCGCTGCCAGAGATAGGGATCCGACGCCGGTCTCATCTTCACCACGACATCATAACTCTCGATCGCCTTTTCAACTTCCCCCTGCAAGAGAAACTGATCTCCCATCTTCATATGAAGATCTGCATCATCAGCCGGCTCTCGCGCCACCGCCACCGCCCAGGGCAAGCAAACCACCCACCAAGCCCCAAGAGCCCAGCACCAGGAAACTGCCCTAGTTTTTCTCATAACCCGATACTAGCCGCCCAGCATCCGACACGCAACACCATCGGCGTTCTCTTGACTTGAAACCTGAAGGGTTTTCAGGGTCGGCATCAAAATCAGGAGTCCTGAAGAGGGTTCACCGGGCCCGAGAGAGTTAGGGACGGACCTTAAGAGTCATCCTGTTCATTTTCTCTTTCCAAACAGCCCCCAAGTCGACGCGGGCGGCGCTTGCTGAAATTATACACAAAAATGGCTAGAGTATTCCAGCGACACGCATTATGGTGGGCAGTCCTTGGCCTGTGTCAGAAAACTCGGTCTGGCTTCCCCTCGGGTCTGAGCCTCGGGGTCGAAGACGAGTGGCTTGTTTTCTGACAAAGCCTAGCCATCATTGAACGCTAACGAACCGGAAAGGAAACATAGATGAGTTCGGATAACCTCCCCAGACTTCACAACGCCATGTGGCCCGGGCTGATCGGCAAAGGAGATGAACCGGGCCAGGAGCCAGCGATCAGTCTCGAACGGATGCTCGAATTGACCGCCGCCGCGGAGGTGAACGGCCAGAAGTTCGACGGGATTGACTACTTCCTTTTCCTGCCGCACACCGACCCCAACGCCAGCGACGACGAACTGAAGAAGATCGCCGACCTGGTTCAGGGCTACGGTTTTAACATTGGCTCGCTGGTCGCCCCGGTTTGGCCGGGCACGGTCGGCGATTCGGCGATGGGGGATGCAGCGGCGCGCGAGAAATTTCTCAGCGCCGTGCGGATGGCATGCCGCATCGCCGGCGTGTTCAACGAGCATGGCGTGCGCAAGTACGGCGTGATCCGGATCGATTCGGCCGAGTTCGGTGTCGAAAAATGGCGCGAAGACCCCAAGACGAACACCGCGAAAATCGCCGAGACGTTCCGCGCAGCGGCCAAGATCGCCGCCGACCACGGCGAACGCCTGGCCGCCGAGGGCGAGATCTGCTGGGCCGGCATGCACAATTGGAAGGACATGCTCGATCTCCTGGAAGCCGTCGGCATGCCGGAGACGCTGGGCTTTCAGGCCGATATGGCCCACACGTATCTGTACTTGATGGGCTATAATGCGCCGGAACATGCGCTGGTGCAGCCCGGCTATGCGGACGAGGCGTTCTACGCCGCCTACGAAACGATGGTCGACAAGCTACGACCCTGGACGATCGACTTCCACGTGGCGCAGAACGACGGAGATGTGCACGGCGCCGGTTCGCACGACAAGACGGGCAAGCACTGCCCAGCCGGCGACCCCAACGGCAAACTCGACATCGTCCGCTGCGCCGGCTACTGGCTCAAGGACGCCGCGGCGCGCGGCATCCAGCACATCTGCTGGGACGGGTGCATGTTCCCCAACGCGACGCTCGAATCGCCGGACACCTGGAACACGATTTTGGATGTGATGCTCAAAGTGCGGGCAGCGCACGGATGGACGTCCTAGTTGTAAATTCGGAAGTGGAGCTAACGGGTATTAAGAGAGACTCAAGAATGAAGAAGAAACTGAATGTAGGGATGATCGGCTACGGTTTCATGGGACGGGCCCATTCCAACGCCTATGCCAAGGTGAATCACTTCTTTGATCTTGCCTACCGGCCGGTCCTCAAGGCCGCCTGTGCGCGCGACCAGAAGAACATTAAGGCCTTCGCGGATCAGTGGGGCTATGAATCGATCGAGACGGACTGGCGCAAACTGCTGGCCCGCAAAGATATCGACGTGGTCGACATCTGCACGCCGAATAACCTGCACAAGGAGATCGCTATCGCTGCGGCAGAGGCGGGCAAGATGATCCTCTGCGAAAAGCCCCTGGCCCGGGACGGCGCCGAAGGGCAGGAGATGGTCCAGGCCGTGGAAAAGGCGGGTGTGCCCAACATGGTGTGGTACAACTATCGCCGCATCCCGGCCGTCACGCTGGCCAAGCAGTTGATCGACGAAGGTCGCTTGGGAAAGATCTTCCACTATCGTTCCGTGTTCCTGCAGGATTGGACCATCGCCGAGGATCTGCCCCAGGGCGGACAGGCCCTGTGGCGACTGGATGTCAACGCCGCCGGCAGCGGTGTGACCGGCGATCTGCTGGCCCACTGTTTCGACACCGCGCTCTGGCTCAACGGTGACCTGGACAGCGTCACCGCCATGACCGAGACCTTCGTCAAGGAGCGCATGCACACTCTGACTGGTAAGGTCGAGAAGGTCGAGATCGACGACGCCTGTGCCGTGTTGTCGCGCTTTGCCAATGGTTCCCTGGGGACCTTCGAGTCCACCCGTTATGCACGCGGGCACAAGGCCCTCTACACGCTGGAGATCAATGGGGAGAAGGCCTCCATCGCCTGGGACCTGCACGACCTGCATCGTCTCTCCTACTTCGATCACGGCGACGATTCCATCGTGCGGGGCTGGCGCTCCATTCACGTGACAGATAGCGACATGCCCTACATGGACAAGTGGTGGGTGCCGGGTCTGCAGATTGGCTACGAACACTCCTTCGTCCACCAGGTCGCAGATTTTCTGGAAGGTCTAGCCAAGGATGAGCCCGCGGCGCCGACCTTCAAGGATGCGCTCAAGACCCAGTATGTGTGTGACGCCGTGTTGGACTCGGCCAAGGCGCAGAACTGGCAAAAGGTTCGGCAGTAAGAGCCCCTACGCAAAATGACTCTGCATTCAAACGGCTTATTCTGCGTCTGGACGGCGTCAGGC
>JADFHU010000531.1 GCA_022567055.1 Planctomycetota bacterium | reverse complement strand
GTTTTGACGGGGGCCGGCCGAAAATTCCAAGCCCTGTCCTTGCAGGCCATCTTGAACGGTCAGGGGGCCGGCCGTTCTTACATGGTGACACGCATGCCCGATTTCGGAAGCGACCATGCCACCCGGCTGACCCAATGGTTGGAGGCCTCGGATTTGACGGACGACATCCCACCGACACCGCGTGAAGGCGATGAGAATAACGTGGGGCGAAATATGTGGGGCCGCCATTTAATGGGCACGGAGGGATTGAGTTGTATCACCTGCCACGCATTGAACGGGCATCGTTCGCTGGGGATTCCCGGCATGGACTTGGCCCAGGTATCCCGACGATTGCGACCGGAATGGTTTCGCGATTACCTGATCAATCCGGCCGCCTTTCGCCCGGGAACGCGCATGCCCTCTTTTTGGCCGGAAGGCCAACCCATACTCAATGGGTACGGCGGAACAGGCGCTCGTCAAATCGATAGCCTCTGGGTCTATTTGAATGAGCTCGATCAATCGCGTTTACCCGACGGATTGGAGCGTCAGGGTAATTTTGAATTGAAACCCCAGGGACGGCCGATGGTGTTTCGAACCTTTATGAAACAGGCGGGCTTGGCGGCGATTGCAGTGGGTTTCCCCGATGGACGCAATGTGGCGTTTGATGCGGCAAAGGTCAGGTGGGCGCTGGGGTGGAAAGGACGCTTCCTGGATGCCGAAAGCACCTGGGATGACCGGTTTACCCCGTTGGCCAGCCCGCTGGGAGAATGCTTGTTTCAATGGCCTCACGGGAAATTCGATGTCCAAGATTCAACCGGCAGCGCCGACGTGCAATTCCGCGGCTATCGCCTGGATCCATCGGGAACGCCCACGTTCGTCTATCAACTCGAGTCCATTCAGATTGAAGACCGAATGTCACCCTTTGAGCACGGTTGGGTACAGCAATTGAAGATAAGGAGTACTCAGACACGAACCATCCGTTTTGAGATCGCGGTGGCAAAGGCCATTCAGCCGACAGCGCCCCATCAATGGACGATCGACGGGCCACTCCCGATGAAGGTCACTGTCTCGGATTCCATGCCGGTTCCCGAAATCGTCAATCACGGCAATGGGCAAGCGCTGGTCGTTGAAACGCCCCTGCCCGGAAACAAGATCACACAATGGCGTCTGGAGTGGCGCGTGGAATGGGCAGAGTGAATCTCATTGCCAGAATCCGAACGTGCCCCTGTTGGCTCCATCGCATCGTGGTCGCTTTGCTCCTGCTAATCGTACGGCCGGGCTGCACCGCTGAATCGGATTACTACCGATTGGTCACCTATCCCTTACCGGACGAGCTGAAACTCGAAGTCAGCGGTATCGCCGCCTTGCCGGATGGACGCATGGCGGTCGCCATCCGCAAGGGGGAAATCTGGTTCATTGACGGCTACCTCGAAAAAGACCCCTCCAGAATTCGGTTTCATCGCTTTGCCAGCGGCTTGCACGAACCCTTGGGCCTGAGTTGGCATCAAGGCGCTTTGTATACCGTACAACGCACAGAATTGACGCGTCTGCGCGATCTCGATGCTGATGACATCGCGGATGAGTATTGGACCGTGGCCAATCAGTGGGGTGTGTCAGGAAACTATCACGAATACGCCTACGGTCCGGTATTTGATCCGGCCGGGAATGCGTGGGTCACCTTGAACTGTACCATCGGTGACAAAGTGACTCCCACGGATCGCTGGCGCGGGTGGAGCTTGAAGATTCAATCCGACGGCACCGTTCAACCCATATCCGGGGGCTTTCGTTCTCCCTCCGGAATCGGGCTCAATGCCGCCGGTGATGTCTTCGCCACCGACCAGCAGGGAAATTGGTTTCCGACCTGTCCCTTGGTCCACATCCAGCGGGGTGCCTTCCATGGCCACCCCAATGCCTTGGAATACAGCGGATTACCCGGAGCCACCATTCACATCAAAGACACGCTCCCCCAGGATTTGACGGTGGCCCAAGCTGCCCACAGAGTGCCTCAGTATCGATTGCCGGCGGTGTGGATGCCTTACCGCAAGATGGGCATGAGTTCGACAGATATTTTGTGTGACACCACAGAGGGAAAGTTTGGCCCTTTCGCTAACCAGCTCTTTATCGGGGAGTTCACCATGTCAATGATCGTGCGAGTCTGTCTGGAAAAAGTCCACGGGCAATACCAAGGCGCCTGTTTTCGATTTCGCGAAGGCTTTCAAAGCGCCGTCTTGCGGATGGGATGGGCACCGGATCATTCCATGATGATCGGCCAAAGCAACCGTGGATGGAATTCCTTGGGAACGCGCTCCTATGGATTGCAGCGTCTGGTGTGGACTGGTAAGGTGCCTTTCGAAGTCAAAGCAATGAAAGCCAAGCACAACGGCTTTGAGTTGGAATTCACCCAACCCGTATCTGCAAAGGACGCGGCGCAGCTTTCCAGTTACCAACTGAGCTCCTACACCTATCACTATCATGCCACCTACGGCAGCGATGAAATCGACACTCACAGCCTGCAAGTGAAACGTGCTCGAGTCAGCCAAGACGGCTTGCGTGTGACCTTAACGGTGGAGGGCTTGCGCGAAGGCTATGTCCATGAATTAAAGCTGGCGGGTGTGCGTTCCCAGGACGGTCGGCCGCTATTGCACGATTTGGCTTGCTATACCCTGAATCGAATCCCTTAGTGAAAATAGTGGCCTGATAAGCTGTGGGTTAAGCGGATGGAAGTTTCTAGTTCTTATGCGCTGTCGCTGGTTTTCTATGGGTCCCTACCTGCGTCATCAAGCCGTTCTCTTCGACGTGGGCAAGTCAGGCACACCCGGCCGGGAACGGAGCACCTACGAAAAAGCTAAACGTCCCGATGCGGCGGCAGCCCTTCATGGGTCTTCATGCTCTTCACGACTCCTTCAGATCGAGAACAAGAGATCTTTGCAGAGGCGATTGAGATTGTCTCGTCACCCAAACGCCGGGGAATCATCGAACGCGCCTGTGGAGACGACACCGAAATGACAGACCGCGTTAATGTCCGGCAGGCCAGACAGGCGTCTATCGCCGATGTGCCGCCCGATAGATCACACGCCGAAGGCCCTGGCATGGTCATCGGCCGTTATAAACTCCTCGAAAAGATCGGCGAGGGGGCAATGGCGAAGTCTGGGTAGCGGAGCAGCGCCGACCGGTGAAGCGGCGTGTGGCCCTCAAGATGATCAAGCTGGGCATGGACACCCCAGGCGATTGCCCGATTTTCCCAGAAGATGCTTGCCATAGCGGTCTGGCGAGACGGCAACAGTTTGAGGCCTCTGCCCACGCGGCCATGAGCGACGATCCGCATTTTCCGTTGGGAGTCGGCAAGGAGAGGGCGCGTCACAGCCTATCGGTTTTTGCTTGGTGGCACAAGCTCACGTGAGGTCTCAATCCAGTTGAGTCCCACATGGGTTTGTCTGTTCGACGGGTCCTGCGTCACTTGGTTTTTTGCTTTGATCCGTGGATGAGTCTTATTCCGAGGCGATTTGCGGCGTTCTTGAGATTTCGATCCATGGTACAGAGAGGCAGGCCGAGGTTGATGGCTAAATCCAGATAGAGCGCATCATAGGCAGTGAGCTGATGAGGTCTGGCAAGAAGCGCTAGTTTCTCCAGATCTCTATCCATAGGCTCCCCCATGATCTCGATATCCAAGGCCTCCAGGATTTAAAGGAATTGGGTGCCCTGGTTTTGGGTAATCTGCTTTCGACGTTCCTGGACAAGAACGGCATTGACCACTTCCAGACCCCAGAGCCACGGCGCTGCCGGTGCGCCGCTAGCAAAAACTCTCAAAATCCATTGCGAGCGCCGGTCTTCGCCAAACAACCAATTCAGTGTCACACTGGCATCAACAATGCAATCCGCCATCAATGTCTTCCTTCATCAATGAGCGCCCTGATCTGTTCCTGATTTAGCGTGGGAACCTCGGCGCGCAGTTTTTTCAGTGCCGCAATCGCCTGTTTACGGGTCATGAGCTTGCTGCTTCTAGTTTTCGCAGGTGTGATCTCGACCACGGGTTCCCCCCTCTTCGTGATGGTAATGGGTCGCCCTTCGCGAACCACTCGGTCCACGAGTTCTGAAAAATGCGTTTTTGCCTCAAACATTCCGATTCGTTTCATAGGGTGATGTCCTTTTAATCTAGTTAGAAAGCTAGTTTATTATAGTGTCTTTCGTCGTCACATTGCTAGTGAATATTACGCTCTTTTTGAGAACTGCGGCGCGGGGCATGGGAGCGATAGAGCCTTTCACGGAGAACGTACCCCATTGTCGGGGACGTGTTGGAGTCGCCGGCCTGGTCGCGTCCGTTTAGGACGTGCATGACAATAAGTTACCGAATTATCCGCTCAGATTTAGGTTGGATTGGGTCGTGATCGATTGAGCGAAACCGGAGGCGTAGCTGCTCGGAGCCTGTCTCGAGCGAAGCCAGCCAGTGGTTGGCATGGAACGACGGTTCAAGCTTTCGTCTTCCCGTGCAATAGCAGGAAAAGTGCATCGTCCGAAACGAAAACGCATCGATAGGGAAACGGGCCAATCATGAGGGGCTATGGCCGAAAGGTGCGCACGC
>JADFHU010000530.1 GCA_022567055.1 Planctomycetota bacterium | reverse complement strand
GGCGATCCAGGTCTTGCGCAGAGTCGTGGGCAATAAAGTTCCCTATCCCGACGCCTACATGTTGTTGGCGCATCTCTTTGAAGCGAAGGGTGACTTCGCCCAGGCCAGGGGTATCTATCGGCAAGGCGCTGGGAATGCGGCGTTGCCGCAGCAGGCTCGGCAGTACTTTCAAATGCAGGCAAGTCGCCTGGGGGGAGAGGATCAGTAATCAGTAAACGGTGAATAGGGATGGTTGCCAGTCCCTAAGCAGCCGGGAGCATAGTAACATGAGATGCACTTCAATAACACTCGTACTCAGCGGACTACTGGGCCTTTGCGGATGTTCCGCGGTCAGGACGGACTATGATCCGGAGCAGGATTTCCTCCCCTACAAGACTTATCGGTGGTTGCAAAAAGAGGTCCATCCCGCCGACGCGCTGGCGTCGGATCCCTTGACCAAGAAGCGCATTGCAAATGCCGTGGATACCGTGCTCCAAGAGAAGGGATTCGTCCTGACGGAGAGCCGAGCGTGTGATTTTCTGGTGTTCGTTCACGGCACGGTGAGCGAACGCATCCAGATCCACGAAACCGGAGGCATGCTCTATCCCTATGGGGGCTTTGGCTGGCATAGCGGCATGACGCATGTGACGACCTATGACCAAGGCACGGTTTTTATCGACATCGTGGATGGTGCGACAGGCGAACTCGTTTGGCGCGGCTGGCTCAGCCGAGCCGTGAGACGTTACAAGAGTCCCAAGAAGGCGGAGGCTGCCGCCGACAGGATGGTGCGAGAGATCATGGAGGCGTTTCCACCGACAGAACAAGATCTGCGCTAGGAATCGGGTTGTTGCCTGTGGATTCGCTCGATCGACGCGACCCGATCTAACGCCAATTTCCTCCCTCTAAGTCGTGGATTTATTTCTGCGCGATCGCTCAGGTACATTTCAGAAAATCAGATGGACTCATGATCGGAATTCCCCGGTAGTCGCCGAGTTCCAGCAGGTGAGCGTCGCCTGATATGATGCTGTCCGCCTGAGCTTCCACGGCGCATTCCAGGATACGGTTGTCGTCGGGATCGGATTTTATCCTTCGGATGCGTCGAGGTGGATTCAACATGTCACAGATACCGTTTAGCTCATCGATGACCGCGACAGTCTGATCCGGTGAAAAGCCGAACTTGGGCCTTTGAAGCACATCCCTCAACTCATCGAGGATGGCAAAAGAGAGCGAGCAGTTGACATCCCCGCCAATGACCATTTCCAGGACTTTACGAGGCGGCCCTCCGAAGACGATCGCAGAGATCAAGATATTCGTGTCAAGCACGACGCGCGTCCGTTTCATGCAAGGCTCCAATCCGTTCCATCCGATTGCTGTCTAGGACCTCTTGGCTTTGCGATGCGCTTGAATTTCGGCGTCGACGTCGTTTTTGCTCAAACCCTGTTGCTTTGCGTTCGCTTTGCCCAATGCGAAGACTTGGTTCCAACGTCTCTTGTGTTCTATGTACAAACGAGCAGCTTCCCGCACCAACTCTGAACGGGAACGCCGTTCACTCTTGGCCTGCTTGTCAATATCCGAGAGTAGGCTTTCTTGAAACGAAATATTAACCGTAGTCGCCATCGTTTATCCTTTCAATCGCTCTCTCAATATACATACAAAGTTTGTATATTGTCAAGGCTCTAGATTGGTCCGGTGACGGAGGGGCCTTGAAGCCAAATGCCCCCCGCCGAAAATCACAGCATTCTACTTGCTCCAAAAACGCACAGTCAGCCGTACAAGGCTCTATCTGAGACACGTCGTCAGCCTATGGGACGCGAGCGTCGTTCTGGCCCTTTTTCCGACGGAAACGCGGTTCAAGTCACGAATTATCTTGGACAGCGAGTCGAACATGATTATGCTGAGGTCAGTCCATGAGTTGGCTCGGCAATTGGGAAAGACGTCCTACGCCCGGTTGCCCCATCCTTTTCTTGGAGCGTCTATGAGTGGCTATGTGAGAGTGATTGACCTGCTTCTGCGTTTGCGCCGGTCCCTCATCGGACCCTATCCCATGCTGCGCGGTCAGGGCTTCTGTGAGAAACCCTTGTCGGGGCCCCTAGTTGGCTTTGCCCGGCCACAAAGCGTCGGGCATTCCGTGTTTCGTCTGAACACAGGCTTGTCTCATACCCGGTTCACGGACAGGGTGGGGGTCTTCATCATTGCTGTCGTCTCCGTGATCATGGCTGCGCCGTACGCGACGCGTGCCGACTCACCGAAGGGACAGCCTCCGGGCATGGTCTGGATTCCCGGCGGTGTCTTCACCATGGGGTCCCCCGATTCAGACGCACTCTCTTACGAAGTGGAGAAACCCGCTCATCAGGTGAAAGTGGACGGTTTCTGGATGGACGAAACCGAAGTCACCAACGCGCAGTTTGCGGCATTCATCAAGGCAACGGGATACATCACCTATGCGGAACGAAAACCCAAATGGGAAGAACTCAAGAGACAGCTTCCGCCTGGCACACCCAAGCCGCCCGACGAGGTGCTGCAGGCGGGATCTTTGGTCTTCGCCCCACCCAATCATGCCGTGCCGTTGGATGACATAAACGCCTGGTGGTCTTGGGTGATCGGCGCCGACTGGCGTCATCCTGAAGGACCGAGCAGCAACATTCGCGGCCGAGAGAACCACCCGGTGGTGCATGTCTGCTGGGAGGACGCGGCGGCCTTTTCCCGGTGGGCGGGCAAACGCCTACCCAAGGAGGCGGAGTGGGAATTCGCCGCCCGCGGTGGTTTGAAGTCGGCGACCTTCACCTGGGGCAACCAGCCTTTCTCCGAGGCAAAACCTCAGGCCAATATCTGGCAGGGTGATTTCCCCCATAGGAACAGCAAGGCCGATGGCTTTGCCCGGACCGCCCCGGTAAAATCCTATCCACCCAATGGCTACGGCCTCTACGACATGGCCGGAAACGTATGGGAGTGGTGCGGGGACTGGTGGCGAGTGGACCTCTATCGCCAGCGAGCGGGCCAGGCTGCGCCGGTGGTCAACCCCGTGGGTCCCTCGCGTTACTTCGATCCCCGCAGCCCCCATGAACTGCAGCGTGTCACCCGCGGAGGGTCATTCCTCTGTCACGATTGCTACTGCGCCGCCTATCGTCCCGCCGGACGTCGCGGCACTGCCTACGATACGGGACTATCCCATACCGGCTTCCGCTGTGTTAAGAAGGCGAAAAAAGGCAACACCGACTAGTTGCTTTCGCCACTGAAAACGCCACGGACTCAAGGAACCTCCAATGGACCTATGTCAACGGATTGTCTCTCTAGGACCCGGTCCCTCGGTGACCGTGGATCTGAACCGACCGGTCGTCCGCTTTCCCGATAATCCCATCCTGACCGCGAGAAAGGTGAACGAGGTGTGGCGGGACCCGGCCCTGCAGGTCACGACCGTGCACAATGCGGGCGCGGTGAGGCGAAGCGACGAGACGCTGCTGCTCTTTCGCGCCCATTTGCGTTCGGGCCTCAGCGTGCTGGGCCTGGCCCGCAGTCCCAACGGCGTGCGGAACTGGCGCCTGTCGTCCGAGCCGGCGCTGAAACCGGCGACGGCCGCGGACCTGTTCGCAGAGGGCGTGGATCGCGAGGCCTTGATCGAGAATGAAGGCGGTGGCGTCGAAGATCCCCGCATCATGGATATGGGGGACTGCTACGCCATCACCTACAGTGCCTATCACGCGACGGTGAAGAATCGCGTGCGGGTGTCGCTGGCCACGACCGAGGACTTTGTGACCTTTGTCCGCCATGGTCCCGTCCTGGAGCGTGACATGCGGAACGTGGTCTTTTTCAACGAAGAGATTGGGGATCGCACTGTCGGGCTCTTTCGACCCAACGACGTCACAGAGGGCGACGTCGGTGGTAAGTTCACCCAGATTCGCATTGGCTACGCCGCCGATTGGAGGCGACAAGACTGGGAAATCGCCGAATGGCCCGTGATGCAGAGTGGCGGCGGACCCGGCGCCTTTTCAGATAAGATCGGTCCGGGGGCACCGCCGATCAAGACCGCGCATGGCTGGCTCAACCTCTTTCATGGGGTCCGATCGACCATGGACGGCAATCCCTATTGCCTGGGCGTGGCGCTGCACGACCTGGAAGATCCGACGCGGGTGAAGGTTTCCTCGATTCCCATCCTCTTTCCTTCTGCGGCGGACTGCCGGGTCCGTGAAGAGGAGTACGTGCATGTGCCCAATGTGGTCTTTACTTGCGGCGCGGTGGCCAAGGCCGATGGTACGATTCTCATTTACTATGGCGGCAACGATACCGTGATGAATGTTGGTGTCACACACGAAGATGTGCTGGTGGCCCTGTGTGAGGAGTATGGCCAGGGGGGCGAGAGTTAAAGGCCCCCCATTCTTATTCGTACTCGTAATCGAAAACACGTCTGATACAAGCCAAACTGCCGAGCACAATTACGAGTACTGCTGCGCTGAGTACGAGTAGGAGGCGAGTATCATGCAGTGCATCAAACTGTCATTCACCCAATCCGATGGTGTCTAATCCAGCACTCCCCCTTCACCCTTTCACCCTTTCACCCTTTCACCCTGTCCCCCTTCACTCTTCATCCTTCACTCTTCA
>JADFHU010000529.1 GCA_022567055.1 Planctomycetota bacterium | reverse complement strand
GGGTCATCACCACCTGGAGCCCCGCCGCCTGGAGCTTCGCTCGCAGGCGCCTGGCGATGTCCAGCGCCAGGTGCTTCTCATGGAGCCCGAAGTAGGACGCCCCCGAGTCCTTTCCGCCGTGACGCGCGTCCACCACCACCGTACGGACGGGGCCGGTCAGCGGATAGGCCGAGGGACGCAGCAATGACGGCGTGGGGGAAGGCAACAGGACGGAGGCACACCCGCAGAGGACGAGCACGGCGAGGAGCAAGGGGACGTTTCTATTTTTCCTCATCGGCGAAAAATAGAAACGTCCCCTCGTCTTGCTTTGAACGTTCAACTTTCGACCTTCAGCGTTAGCGGTTCAACTGTCCACATTGGTGGACCCCGTAGATGAGGCCTACGCCAACTCTGACCACGGGACCACCATGTTCGCCCTGGGGGCGAAACTGGTGGAGGCGGCGGGATTTGCACCCGCGTGTTCGGATCGAGAACGTGAGCCCTCTACATGCGTAGTTCCGCATCGTGCCTTTGACCCCAACCCGCCTGCGGAACGGGCGCATCAGGATCTAGCCTCTGATATCCATCTCGCTGCGATCCTCAGTGGCGAAAACCGCAGCCAGCCTGCTCATTCGCCACCCGGCCCGCAGGCTGACCAGGTCACGGCGCTACCTAATTACTTAGGCAGCGACTTGGAGTGCCTCAGAAGCGAGAATGCTCTCCGCTTCTGCTACTGGGTTGTAGTTGGCACTTGTCAGATGTCAGGTTTTTTACGAGGCCTCCTGACAACCTCGGCATGCCCCTCACTGCTCACTGGTCCGAGTCGATTCTCATCGCCCCCATTATGCACGATATCGCTTCTGTCGTGTCCGAAGGGTCCGATGGATCTCGCGATCAATCTCGCGCTCTCGGATTCGGTCCCGCTTTTCAAAGACCCGCTTGCCACGTCCGACGGCCAACTCGACTTTTGCCAGGCCGTGTTTCTCGTAGAGCCGAAGCGGCACCAGCGTCAGACGCTTCTGCGAGAGCAGCCCGATGAGCCGGTTGATCTCCCGTCGGTGCATCAGGAGCTTGCGCGGTCGGGTCGGCTCGACGTTAAACCGTCCGCCCTGCTCATACGGACTGACATGCATATTATACAGGAACAGCTCAGCACCTACAACACGAGCGAAGCTGTCGTCGAGGCTCACCCGGTGCTGACGGATGGACTTGATCTCGGTCCCCAGGAGCTGGAGCCCGGCCTCGCGGGTCTCCAGGATGGTGTAATCCCGGTGGGCCTTGCGGTTCGTCGCAAAGGTGGTCGGCCCCTTCGGCTTGCCGGCCTTGGACTTCCCTGCCTTGGCCATCTCCGCGCGCTCAGGGTATCACGGCTCCACGGCCGCCGGTCCCCGGATCTGCCCGACCATCGGGACGAACCGGACCGGGGTGATCCCCTCTTGCACCAGGCCCCCCTCGGTCTTGTGGAACGCATAGAGGTGCTGGAAGGTCTCTCCCAGGGGAATGACGAGCCAGCCCCCCACCGCCAACTGCTCAACCAGTGGCTCAGGCACCCGTGGCGCGGCAGCCGTGACGATGATGGCATCAAACGGTGCGGCCTCCGGCCACCCGAGGTAGCCGTCCCCGATGCGCACGTGGACCTCATAGCCCCACTCCGGATGGTCGGGACGGTAGTAGACCACCACGTCCTCGGCCTGTTCCGTTCCGAGCCGGTGATACATCACCTTCATCTCGGTGTTGAGGGATTGAAACTCGCTGTCGGGATCGGGGTCGGGATACTTGGCATAGAAGAATCCCTGTGCGGCCGGATCCCAGGCCACGCCCGTGAACTTCAGATAGCTCAGGCTGTCACCGAGGTCCTTGCCGGTCGCCACGTTTCGCACCTTCCAGGTTCGCCAATCCGAGCCGGCATCCTGCACGGCGTAGGCCACCAACGCCCCATCGTGACTGAAGGACAGGCCGCCCAGGCTCACCGTCCCGTCCTCGGACCACTCATTGGGGTTAAAGAGGACTCGACGCGGTCCCTCCAGGCTTTCCGCCACATAGATGACGCTGTGATTCTGCAGACCGTCATTCTTGGACATCACGTAGCGCCCGCCCACCTTAGAGGGCATACCATGTTTCTCGTAGTCCCAGAGGGCGGTAAGACGTTTCTCAATCTGCTCGCGCCGGGGCAGTTTGGCCAGGTAATCGAAGGTCACCTTGTTCTGAGCCGTCACCCAATCGCGCACGCGGGGCGACTGGCGCACATCCTCTTCGAGCCATCGGTAAGGATCCGCCACTTTGACACCGTGATACTCATCGGTATGATCCATACGTTCCGTCTCCGGATAGTCTAAGCCTGCACCTGCGGCCACACAAATGGAACCGGCTATGTGTACGACTGCCATAGCAGGCAGACCCGCGTTCTGGGGTGCTGCCATGTTGACTCCTTCGGTCGTTCGAATCGGTCTGTCCACATGAAAGTGCCTCCAGCCTTTGGTCGATTCTGTTTTTTGTCGCAGTGACTGATGCCAGTTTATGCGGGAAGGCGAGCATGTCAATCGACAATGAAACGACGCAACTTTTTGCTTTCCAGACTGAGAGGCGAGCGTTACCATGCATCCTGTTTGGTATATGAAATCGCTATCCAATCGCATCGTTTTTATGGTGACTCTGAGTCTCTGCCCGCTTGCCGGCCTCGGGCATGGGGCGGGTGTCGATTGGGATGTTTACCTGGGGGACAAGGCCAGCACCCAGTTCTCTTCCTTGGATCAGATCAACCGGGAGAACGTGCATCGTTTGCGCCCGGCCTGGTCTTACCACAGCGGGGACGCCGGAACGAACAACCTCTCTCAGATTCAGTGTAATCCCCTGATAAAGGATGGCGTCCTCTACGCGACGACCCCTAGACTCAAGCTGGTGGCTCTAGATGCCGCGACGGGAAGGGAGCACTGGCGTTTCGATCCTTTCGCTGACAGCTCCCGCGTCAATTCTCTCGGCGTCAACCGGGGTCTCGTCTATTGGGAGGACGGGGGATCCAAGCGTATCCTATACGGGGCAGCGCAGTACCTCTATGCGATCGATGCCGAGACCGGAAAACCCGTGAGCCGCTTCGGAGACGCCGGTCGGGTGGATCTCAAGCTGGGCCTGGGACGTGACGTCTCGAAACTCTCCTTGCTCTCCAACACGCCTGGCGTCGTCTACAAGCACCTGCTGATCGTCCCCCTGCGTCTGGGCGAGGGCCCGGCGCCGGCGGCCCCCGGTCATATCCGGGCCTACGACCTGCGGACCGGCAAGATCGCCTGGCGCTTCAACACCATACCGCACCCCGGCGAGTTCGGTTACGACACCTGGCCACCGGATGCCTACACCTACGTGGGGGGGGCCAATGTCTGGACGGGCATGGCCGTCGACGAAGAGCGAGGCCTGCTCTTCTGCCCCACCGGTGCCGCCGCCTTTGATTTCTGGGGGGGCAACCGCATCGGTAAGAACCTGTTCGCCAACTGTCTGATCGCCTTGGACGCGGCAACGGGCCGGCGCGTCTGGCACTATCAGTTTGTCCACCACGATCTCTGGGACCGTGACCTCGCCTCGCCGCCCAACCTGGTCCGGGTGCGACACCGGGGCCGTATAGTGGACGCCGTCGCCCAGTGCACCAAGTCGGGTCACGTCTTTGTCTTTAACCGTGAAACCGGCGAACCCCTCTTCCCCATCGTCGAGCGGCCGGTGCCGGCCTCCGATCTCCAGGGCGAATCGGCCTGGCCCACCCAGCCCCTGCCGACCCAACCCCTGCCCTTCGCGCGTCAGCTCTTCACCTACGAGGAGATCACCCAGATCACGCCCGAGGCCCATCAAGCGGTGCTGAACCGCTACGTGACCATCCGTCCCCATGCCCCCTTTGCCCCACCCAGCATGGAGGGCACCATCATCTTCCCCGGCTTCGATGGCGGGGCCGAGTGGGGAGGCTCCGCGGTGGATCCGGCGACCGGTATTCTCTATGTCAACGCCAATGAGATGCCCTGGATCTTGACCATGATCAAGACCCAAGGGGAGGACGTCGAGTTTGAGTCGAGCGGCGAACAGCTCTACATGCAGATCTGCGCGGCCTGTCACGGTGTCGACAGAGAGGGTAATGTCGGCCATAATGTCCCCAGCTTGGCAGGGGTCGAAACCCGACTCAAGAGACCAGACGTTCTGGCCCTGCTGCAGAACGGCAAGGGCGTGATGCCCTCGGTCGCATTTCTCACGGATGGACAAAAGGCGGGACTGATCGACTACATCTTTGGTGTCGCCCCGAGCGATACCCAACGCGGCGACGAGGCCCCGACCGGAAGCCACGGTGCCATGGGTCGCAGTCCCTACGGCCACACCGGTTACAACCGGTGGCTCGACCCCAACGGTTATCCTGCCGTGAAACCCCCTTGGGGGACACTGAACGCCATCGACCTAAACTCAGGCGATAGGCTGTGGACGGTGCCCCTCGGTGAGTTCCCGGAGTTGACCGCCCGGGGCCTGCCCCCCACCGGTGCCGAGAACTACGGCGGGCCGATTGTGACGGCGGGTAATCTTATCTTCATCGCCGCCTCGAAGGACGAGATGTTTCGCGCCTTTGATAAGGAGA
>JADFHU010000528.1 GCA_022567055.1 Planctomycetota bacterium | reverse complement strand
GTACAGACATCTATTCGCGGACTGCGCTGAGAAGTTATAGCGTGCGAAGGCGCAAAGACGCAAAGTTTAGTGTAGCTGGGCGTTTTTCTCAACTCATCTTTAACACCAATCCCACTGACGGGCACGCGATTTCACCTGTTTGGCGTTGGCGACCGCCAGATTGGTCTGTAGGATGATCACTCCAATGAAAAGACCGAAAGACTCCAAGACCCGAGCTCCCTACAGGCGCTGCCTGACCCCACCTTCCCATGGGCGTTGACCCTCTCCAACTGAAGCAGGCACTCGAACAGGGAGTGAGAATTGAGGGCCGGATCACCGTGCTCACCGGTGCGGGCATCTCCGCGGAGAGCGGTATCCCGACCTTTCGCGGTCCGGAGGGCTACTGGACGGTGGGCTCCGTGCATTACCAGCCGGAGCAAATCTCAAACTACGCGATGTTCTGCCGGCAGCCCAGCGAAGTGTGGAAGTGGTTCCTCTACCGTCGAGGTGTCTGCAGCGCGGCAGAGCCAAATCCCGGCCATCTGGCCCTGGCCGAGATGGAGGGACTCTTGGCGGACCGATTCACCCTGATCACTCAAAACGTGGACGGCCTTCACCTGCGCGCGGGTAACGGTCTCGAGCGCACGCTTCAGATTCATGGAAATCTCAACTACATGCGCTGTGACAAGTCATGCTCGGACGAGGCCTTTCTCATCCCCGAAGCGCTGCCGGCGAAGGGCCGCGGAGAGGAAATCACTCCCACAGAATGGGACCTGTTGATCTGTCCCCACTGTGGTAGCCTCACTCGGCCCCATGTGCTGCTCTTCGACGAGTGCTATGACGAGACCCACTATCGATTCGAAACGGCCCTGCGCGTTGCCGCCGAGACGAGCCTGTTGATCGTGGTCGGCACCGAAGGCGCCACCACGCTGCCCAATCACATCGTCGAGTGCGCCTTGGGCAGTGGGTGTACTATCATCGATGTCAACGTGCAGAGAAACCGTTTTTCTGAGAGTGCAGAGGCCAGCCCCCAGGGACTTTTCATCGAGGGCGCTGCCTCCGTGGTACTGACCCAAGTTTTGACGCAACTTAGGGCTGTCCTTACTTAGGGCCAGAGGTGTATACTAGGCACCTCATCGAAGACCTCACCAAATCGAAGGGAGATACGCTATGGAGTGTGTAAAATGTGACGGCCAGTTGGAAAGAGTCACGGTAGAGGAGATTGAAGTTGATCAATGCGTCACTTGCTCAGGCATATGGTTCGACTTTGGCGAACTGGAGAAAATCCTCGACACCGGTTCCATATCCACCCTGAAGAATGAGGTCGACAACAACCAAGGCCATGATGCCCAAAAAGAAAAGTGCCCCAGATGTGGTGGCGTGGGGAATATGGTACAGGTTACCAGCCTTAAGAACGCAGAGGTCCATATCGATTCCTGTTCCGTCTGCTACGGACAGTGGCTTGATGGGGGAGAGCTTGAAGAGATTGCGGACCAGAGTTTCATTGCAAAGATCAGGGGCCTGTTCAAATAGTCCTTCCACATGCAGCATTAGGACTGATTCGACCGGTGCAGCATGGCTATTCGGCACTGTTCCGTTGAACCTCAGCCAATGGTTTTGTTGTCAGCATGTCTCAGGCCTGGTGAAAAAAAGGGCTAAGTCTGACCGACTCAGCCCTGAGAAACGTCGTGATAGAACGGATACGCTTACTGAGGAAGCCCGCTCTCCAATTCCGCCAATTGTGCGGCGGTCACGGTTTCGGCTTCCAGGTCACCAAAGATCACCCGGTACTCATCCTCCGAGACCTTCCATCGCAGCAGGACCGCATCCGGCATCTCCGGTGTCACGATTTTGCCGTGGTAGACCGGATCTTTCTCGTCCTGAAGCAGCAGGGTATAGAATCCGCCAGCCGCTTGGACTTGCAATGTGACTTTCAACAATTCCCCGGATCTTGATTCCCGGTCGCCGCCCTTGAGAGATTCTTTCAGTGCCTGTGCCGCCGGTGTCCCGGCCTGCATGATCTCTCCTCCCGCGTGTATGAGTTTCATCATGTTGAGGTCTTCAGGGAACCGGTCGGTGTATTTCGAATAGAGTCTCAGGCCCTCAATGGCCGTAGCCTCGTCCATCTCCGGCATCTTGAGGGGACCGTCGGTCATAGAGGTGTAGTCGTCGGGAATCACCGGGTCGAACTCAGTCCCGTCGACGGCGACGTCCCACTGAAAATCTGTCAACACACCGGTCGTGTGCATTTTTCCCAGGCTTGACATGGGCATCTCCATGTCAATGGTCATGTCCATTTGAACCGGTAACCAAGTCTCGGTATCCACCCATAATGTCACATCCATCTCACCCAGGACACCTCCCATATAGGCCGGGTCTGAAGTCTGAAACCCTTCCACATCAATGCCGTTGATACGGGATCTGCCGAGTTCTTCGTAATCGCACTCCAGGATCTGCTCAACCATCATGCGCGGATCATAGCTCTGGTGTTTTGTTTTCTCCAATATCTGGTCGTTTAGTTCCATTTCCAGGTACATTTTCTGCTCATGCATCATCATTAGCGAGCGATTCTGCTGAGTCAGGATGTACTGCTCAGTTACCGATTGTTTGAGCTGATCGGCGTCGTTGAGCATCTCCATGGTCATTTTCATGCCGACTTCGGGGACAATCAGGATCGTGCCCTGGATTTCTTGATTCTGGGCTGATTCGGGAATCGCATCGCCCGTCATGGTCGTGCTCATCTTCATCCGATACGAGTAGGCCCCACCCTGATTAATACGGGCCAATACGTCGGCCAGGGCAACACTCTGTGTGCCGCTCCACAGGAAAATTCCCACCCCACAGGCTGCAATGATGCTGGCTGCGATAGCCATCTTGAAAAATGAACTCTTCATAATCGGTCTCCTTGCTAATCGGGTTTTGGTATTGGTTTCTTTCAGTTGCGTTTTTTGCTCTCGGATGATGGCACCGAGAACACCGGTCTCCAAGTGGGTCTGAGCCAGGGTTTGACCGTGCACTGTCAAACGTGACTGCAGGCCTCCAGTGCCTGTTCTTCCTGTCGGCAGGCCTCACACCCCTGGAGATGACCTTCCAGGGGGCTTCTCTGCGGATCCTCGACCAGCCCTTCGATGTATTCAAAGAGGAGATTTCTGCAGTGTTCGCACGTCATGCTGGCACCTCACTTTCATTCCCGGCATCCTGCTGGGTCATGGTTTCACGCAACTGGCTGTAGGCCCGGGAGAGCGTCTTGGTGACCGTGCCTATGGGCTGCTCCAGTCGCTCTGAAATCTGCTTGCAGGACATTTGACTGTAATACCTCAGTAAAATGAGTTGGCGATAGTTTTCCGGTAGTTGGGCGACGGCTGCTTCCAGCGAAACATTCCGAGAGAATGAGGACTCCGACCTCTGTTCTGTGGGTGCATGGTTCGAATCTCGCCGTCTCCGGTTCTGATCCTTGCGTTGAAGCTCCTTGGCCACCCGATCCGAAATCCCCAGCAGCCAGGCGAAAAACCGTTTGGGTTTTTGCAGGGATTGAATGTTGAAATACGCTCTCACTAGACTCTCCTGGGCCGCCTCTTCCGCATGATCCCGGTTTTTCACTTGCGACACCAGGTGCCCCAGCAGGGCGCCCTGGTACCGTTCCACCCAAAAGCGAAAGTCGTCCGGATGGCCGTTCATACAGCGACCGATATAAAAAGTGTCTGTCTCCGTCATTTCTGTCCTTCAGGTCTCATTTATTCAGTTTTCACACTATAGTGAGGCGACCCGGCATTTTGCGACAAAAAAACTGGCGACCCCCTCCTATTGCCTTTGGAGTCGCTGTCGCGTATGTTTCCCTGAGAAAACTTGAGACATAGGGTCAATCCCGAAACGCAGACCAGCGTCGATTCTGCCCCAAGGAAACATCGTGCAGGAACTCATCTACTACGTCGCGTCCACCCTCGACGGTTACATCGCGCATGAGGATGGTTCCTACGGTGGTTTCCTCTGGGATGAGGCGTATGGGGCGGCGCTCTCCGAAGCCTTTCCTGAAACGATCCCGGCTCACTGTCGCGACTGGGAACACACTGCCGCGGACAACAAGTGGTTTGACACCGTGCTCATGGGGCGCAAGACCTATGAGGCCGGGCTGACACTGGGTGTGACAAACCCCTACCCGACGCTAAAGCAATATGTCTTCTCGCGAACCTTGACGGAGAGCCCGGATGACGCGGTGACCTTGGTTTCCGACAAGCTGGCTGATTTTGTTCGTGACCTGAAGCAGGGCGAGGGCAAGGCCATCTGGCTCTGCGGCGGCGGGGCGTTGGCGGGCTCACTGCTGGCAGCCGGCTTGATAGACAAGTTGATCGTCAAGCTGAATCCGGTGTTCTTCGGCGGCGGGATTCCCATGTTTGCCGGTGAGGTGAAACGGGAGGATCTGGAACTTACAGAGCAAAGGCATTTCGACAACGGCGTGGTGCTACTCCACTATCGGTTGCGCTCACGAAATTGAGCACGGCCTATGAATATCATCAAGACGGACACCCGTCATCCTGACTTTGTCGTCCTCATGCAACAACTGGAAATCGAACTACGAACCCTATGTCGGTATCGAGACAAGTATCTGC
>JADFHU010000527.1 GCA_022567055.1 Planctomycetota bacterium | reverse complement strand
AATTCCGACGGTCATGCTGGCCTGTGGGGATCAAGCACCGGTAGTGAGATGCGTCGTTTCTGTATGAATCGGCACGAGGGAAACATGAACATGATGTTTCTGGACTGGTCCGTTCGTAAGGTCGGGCTCAAGGAACTGTGGACACTCAGGTTCCATCGCAAGTGGAACGTCAGCAATCGGTGGACGCTGGCGGGGGGCGTGACTGGGGAAGACTGGCCCCAGTGGATGCGGACGTTTAAGGACTTCTAGACAGAAGTCGAGTTTTGAAGGAGAAAACCATGGAACAGGCAATTAGTCAACTGGTGCATGAGTACGAAACAGGAAAAGTGACGCGACGACAGCTCGTGTCGGGCTTGGGAGCACTCGCCGCTTTTTTGGGGGGCGCGGGTCGGATCTTCGAAACGCAACCCGCACTAGGCGCAGAGGGTAAGGCGGCGAGTACTTTTGAGGCGACCGAACTCAATCACATCGCGCTGCGCACCACCGATGTCGCGCGCTCGCGCGACTGGTATGTGAAACATCTCGGGCTGAAGATCTCCCGGGAAGGTGACAACAACTGCTTTCTCACCTGCGGCAACAACTTTCTTGCCCTCTTCAAAGGAGAAGAGGCCAAGATGGATCACTACTGCTATTCGGTCAAGGGCTACGACGTGCGCGACGCGGAGCGCAAGTTAAAAGCCGAGGGAATTGAGCCCCGTGTGCAGGGAGGCAATCGCATCTATTTCGAGGATCCGGACGGTCTGACCGTTCAGTTGGCGGCCGAGACGCACCTGCCCTAGTCAAACTTCTCCTGGTCTTCGATCTCGTCGCGGCCCGCCGGGTCGTAGTCGGGTATCTCGATTTGGTCGGTATAGAACCAGTCGAACATGTCACGCCGCAGCTTGGCCATCCAGCGTTTTTTCTGCTCCTTGCGTTTCATGTTGTAGAAGACCACCCCTTCGGCCATGACCGTTTCCTTGGCTTGGCTCTTCTTGAAGCGCTTGGTGTAGTAGCGGGAGATGAGATAGTCCTTGAACCACGCGCTCCAGTTGTCGAAGGTTCTCTCGTGTTCATGAAAGGAGCGGTAGGAGAGGCCCGTCAGCGATCGCTCAAAAGGATACCACTCATGCACGGCCAGTTGGTAGGGGTTGCCCTGAAGTTTGGGCCCGATGACCTCACCGGCCTGTTCACCCTCTTCATGGACATAACCCTTGCCGATGGCCTGAAAGATGCCTTCGATGATGAAGGTCTTGCCCTTCATGACCTGCAGAGGATCGATCACGTTGAGGCGGTTCTGTACGGCCACCAGCCGGCCCTTTTCCGTCAGGATCTTGACATTGGTGCCATCGAGCTTCTCTACGGCAATGGTGTCCGGATCGTCGAAGACCCATTCATAGCCGGGATTGACGCGGTCCACGGCCAGGTAGACCTCCGGTTCACGCAACTGTAAGCGTGAACGATGTCTTTTCCATTGGCTCCTGTCGATCTTGAAGGTCTGGCGAATGAAGGGGCACTGTATCTTGGGAAAATCGGAGAGTGGCGTCTGTTCCATCAGTCTGTCTCCCTTATTCGACCTCTAGCAGGCCGTCGACCGGCGCGAAGTCGTCTGTCAGGATGTTGGACCTCGCGGCGCTGCTCGGTGCTCTGTATCGATAGCGCTTGAGTCGCGTCTCATAGCGTGGAAAGCTGGTTTCCTGCTGTGCCGTCAGTTCCTCGATCCGTGCTCGCAACTGAGGCAGCGTGACCTTTTTCTCGTAGGTTGTGGCGATCAGAACAACGTTGGTGGAGCCGATGGCGGGAAACAGATAGACGTGGGAGAAGGAGGTCTTGAGCGTGTTGTAGATGGCCCCGACGATGTTTTTTGTTCGCCCCCGAACGCTGCCAATCACATTGTAGGCCAGCATGCCTCCGTCATTTAGGTGTTCCCGCGCCTGCGCGAAAAACTCTCGGCTGGTCAGTGAGTAGGGGATGTAGGAGCCATAGCGGTTTGCCGTATAGGCGTCCAGTATGATGAGATCGTAGGTCTTTCGTGTGCGTCGCAGGTGTAGGCGGCCATCCCCGATGACCACCTTCATTTTCTCGGTCTCTTTGAATCCGAAATAGTCCCTAGCGATCTCAACGACTTTGGGATCCAATTCCACGGTAAGCGTTTCCACCTCGGGGTGATAGGCCTGGTAGGCCCGTTGGATGCTACTACCACCCAGCCCCATCAGCAGGACCGTCTTGATTTCAGGATTCCAGAGCCAAGGCATGTGGAAGTATTCGGTGTACTCAAACTGGCCCTGCAGCGGGTCCTCCAAGGAGATCCGGCTTTGGGAGCTATTGTCAAAGTGCAGGGTGCGCATACCATTGCGATCAATCACTTGAATGTGGTGATAGGGCGTCGTGGTCTCGAAGAGGATCTCGGGTTGGGTGCTCGCGCCCGGGCTGGAAACTGCCAGTGTGGCCACTGCCGCGCAAAACAGGCTCTTGAACGCAGTCGTTGTCATTCTGTATTCCCTTGGTCTAACCAGCGATCCATGAATAGACACATGACGCCCAGCAGGCAGATTAAGCCACCGGACAGATAGAAAATGTGAGACAACCTCATCAGGTTGATCAGCACGTAGCCGGACACGAATACGCCGGTGACACTGCCCAGCGTACTGGCGGCATAGATGGTCCCACTGACCCTCCCCACATGAGACAGGCGGGTTGCCGCCAGCCGGACCATGTAGGGAGACAGCATGCCCAGAACCAGGCAGGGCGATAGGAATATCAAGGCACTCCCGAATGCCGGGTCCAGTTTCTGCCAGATCAAGGGTATACTCTCATCCGCGGGGTGTCGCATGATAATCCAGTTGACGATGCCGCCTGAAAATTTGGGGATCAGGGCCGTGCCGATGCCGGTCGGGATCAGCAACACGGTGAGGAAGGCCGCTTTTCGAAAGCGATCGGCCAGCGCCCCCCCCAGATAGTAGCCCAGGGACAGGGCAATCATGATCACCCCTATCTGGCTGATCCAGACGTAAAAAGACCCACCAAAATCCATAACCAGATATCGCACGCCCACGATCTCCAGCACCATGATGATGAAACCACCTGCAAAGGCACATCCAGTGGTGATCATGCCGGGGAGTAACCCTCTCTTTTCTTCGTCCAACGATTCTATCCTCAATGTGTTTGACGATTCACGGGTTCGGTGATTCCCAAGAGAGAGTCCGGCCCTCAGAGGCTCCTAGATAGCAGAGAGTAGACGGAAAAGTAGTGAGAGACGCTCCCCCCCATGACGAACAGATGCCAGATGGCATGGTTGTAGGGCAGCTTCCGCCAGACATAGAACAGGACGCCCACGGTATAAAACAGACCTCCGGCGACCAGAAGGAGGATACTGGTGTACTGAACGTGGATGGCCATCTCTCTCATCGCGATGACGATCAACCAACTCATGCAGATGTAGACCATCACGGAGGCCTTTTGAAATCGGGAGATACAGACGCACTTCAAGAAGATGCCGATGACGGAGAGCCCCCAAATGACCCCGAACAGACTCCAGCCCCAGGCGCTTCTGAGGTTGGTCAAGAGGAAGGGCGTATAGGTCCCCGCAATGAGGAGGAAGATGGCCGAGTGATCGATGATCTTGAAGACACGCTTGGCCGCCGGCGCGGGTATGCCGTGATAGAGGGTGGAAGCCAGATAGAGAATGATGAGCGTGCTGCCGAAGATGGCATAGCTCACGACATGCCAAACGCTGCCATAGGCGACCGCGCAGATGACGAGGATGACCAGGCCGGTGATGCTTAGCAGGGCGCCGAGCCCATGGGTGACGGTGTTGGCGATCTCTTCACCAAGGGTGTACTGCTGACTGGGTCTTTCGTGTGTCAGGGTCATGCTCCCGTTCCACTTGGGGGTCAACGCAAAGTGCTGCTTGCCGGTCTACCAGACCAATCGTGCCCGAGAGCATGCCATCTGGGGCGGGTCCTGTCAATTCCGATTTGCACGCCCTCAGGTCGACGGGTGACCCAGGGCAATCGCATGTGAGTGCCTGTTTCTCTCGTGCCGTGGGAAAAACCCCATTGGTGGCTGGTTCTCGAAGTCAAAGTCGTCAGTGATCAGTAATCAGTAATCGGTTTGGCCCCAGATACTGATCACTTTTTCACTGATTGCTGATTACTACCCCGTTGAGATGCCAGTAAGGGACTGAGAAAAAGAGCAATGATTCTCAGCTAAACCTACATGCGATAGCCCTGACGGGTGACCCTTTTTTCTGGATTTTTCCGTGAACCTTGGGTACTTGTAGAACGATCACTTCTCTATGGATTGGAGATTAAGGGATCGGCAATGGAGCGCTGACGATGGACGAACACCCTTGGATTGTGCGATGTGGACACAGTTTGAGTTTGCAAGGGGACCGGTTCGATGAGAAAAAAAACGATATTGAAGGTTCTGTTGATCGTGTCGTCCGTCGGCGGAACCTGCGCTGCCGCCACCCCAAGCTCCGATGCCGACTTGAATGGCGGTCAGGTCATTCTGTCGAGTGCGGCCGGTCCGATCTGGCTTTCATTAGACCGTGAGACGGGGGGGCTGCGGACGAATCTTGGCTGCGCCGGTCGAGGAGGAGCCCCTCTGG
>JADFHU010000526.1 GCA_022567055.1 Planctomycetota bacterium | reverse complement strand
GAGTCCGTCTTCCGTTGAGGAAGGGTGAAATAGAAAGACGACGACGACGATGGCCAAGCAGAGAAGGACTACCCCCATACTCCACAGCACACGCTTACGAGGGAGCGCGGAGGCGCGATGTGCAGGCGGGGGCTTCTTCGCTTTTCTGGGGCTCGTTTTTTGAAGCTGTTTCGTCACGCAGGGATCCGTCTGAAAGCCATCCTGAAAATAGTGCAAGAAAAAAACGCCTTGCCGACTTCAGTTTGTATGAAATAGTCTAAGCCTTAGGTCGCATGCCGTTCTATGATCTCGGTCAGCCTGTCCAGAATGGACAGGTCCGATTTGGCTTCGCAGAGTGGCTCCAACTGCTTGCGGATGTGATCGGTGTCCAGGAGGGTATGTTCTTGTCGTATGAAAATGCTCTCGACGTCCAGCCAGTCCTGGGGGCGGTTGGCGAATGCCTTGAGGATGATCAAGTCTTCGGCGGAACAGGTGATCAGTGAGCAGTCTTTGGCATATGCGAAGGCGCTGGCACGTTGCATCATTTCCGCTTCAAAGGGTATCGATGCCAAAGATAGGTCTACAGATACGCCATTGTGGGCCGACAGCAGTAGTACACGATTCTCCAAGGCAAAGGTCGCTGCATCCGGCGTACGACTGGCAAACGCGTCCAGCAAGGCGATGATGAAGGGCCTTTCGGAGCCGAAGCCGGTAAAGACTGATAGGTCTATGTCCTGGGTCATCCGCACCTGACCCCAGCGAAGCACGACGATACCACCAATAAAACAGAAAGGCCACTTCCTATTCTGTAGGAAGGTCTGGATCTCCAGGCCCGCTTGATAGAGTGGGTTCATGACGAAACTAAGAGGTTTCCGGTCTACACGCCGCAAACAAACGTTGCTGTTCCACCAGACCGCTAGACTGACGAGGCAGGCTGTGATCAAAAGCGCACTGAAGCATGCCGTCTACGAGATCTGCATTCAAGTCCATGTCGAAATTTTGCAGTTCCTGCGTTTTCACCTGCTGGAGGGCTGACTCAGCCTTTTGCCAGGTTTTTGCCCATCTTTCAAGATTTGAGGATTCAGTCGTCATGTACATATCATAGGGGGTGGCGGGCCGATGTGCAAGCTGCGCGGGGCATGCAAATTCGGAGATCGGAGATCGGATTTGGGAGTTTATCCATGCGGTGAGTGGGTTTTCCCGTCATAATTTCGTGCTCAGACCACACCGGCAATCCACATCACGTAGACCGCTGCAAACGAAGCGGCGCCTCCGACAAACGTGACGCCACCGTAGCCGAGGAGGGCCTCTTTCAGACTAAGCTTGCTGAGCGAAGTGCACACCCAGAAGTAGCTGCTGTTGACATACTTGATCATCACCGATCCTGAGCCGGCGGCGAGCATGGCGGCTTCCGGTGACAGACCGAGGGAATCGAGCATCGGCGCGACCAGAGAGGCCGCCGTGATCACGCCGACGGTGGTGGAGCCGGTGATCATGTTGCCGATGATCCCGATGACAAAAGGCAGTAGTATCGCCGGTAGCTCCATGGTGACGAAGAGCTTGGAGACCGTGTCGACGGCAGGGGTTCCTTTCAGAATCGCGCTCAGTGACCCGCCCAATCCCGTCACGACCAGGATCATGGCCGATACGCGCAGGCCATCCTTGACCCAGCGGTCTTTCGCCTCTTTTTTCTGGTTTGGGTCTTTGATGTTCTGAAATGCCAGCCAGACGCCGATGGTCAAGGCCACGACCGGCCAACCGAGATAGTTGATCAGTTCACGCAGGGCGTTTTCTTCCGGCAGTATGAAACCTATCACGCTGGGCAGCGAGATCAAGAGGATGGGCACGACGATCGGCGCGTAGGCGCCCATGACAGTAGGCTGTGGACTCTCGGAGTCGACGGAGGAGAGCGACTCCGCGGCGAACTCGGGGGAGGGGAGTGTCTTGATGATCGGTCCGGCCACAAACTGGCCCCAAATCCAAGACGCCAGCGAACCCACGAGACAGGCAATGCCGCCGAAGAAGATCGTCTTGGCGATGTCGGCGCCCAACAGCGCGGCGGCGGCCAGCGGACCCGGCGTGGGGGGCACGATGGCATGGGTCAACTGCAGGGCGCCGACCAGCCCGATGGACGTCACGCCGATGCTCACCTTCATGGCGTGGGCCGAGGCGTGCACGAGTGGATTCAAAATCACATAGGCCACGTCTGAAAAAATGGCGATCCCGAGAACGAATCCGGTCAGGGTCAACGCCAGCGGCATCCTCGTTGAACCAACGGCTTTCACCATCGACCGGGTGATGACCTGAATCGCACCGGTATGCTTCAAGGCCTCCGCGATGATCGAACCGAGCACAATCACGACCCCAATCTTGCCGAGCGTCTTGCCGAAACCGCTCTCGAACGCCGCGATGAAGTTGCCTTTTTGAATGCCCGGAATAATGCCAAAGATCAAGATTGGCACCAGCATGGCCAGAAACACGTGCCATTTCCATTTCGCGATGAGAAACAGCAGCAGCACCAGGACGCCGGCAAAGCCGAGCAGCGCGACGAGGTGATTGGTGACGACCGTCAAGGCTGCGTCTCCAGGAAGTCGAGTGCGGCACGCACACCCGCCTTCTCATGCGCTACCCCGGCCAGGGACAGTCCCATCTCGATGCCGCTGAGCGTCCCGGCCAGACTCAAATCGTTGAAATCCCCAAGATGGCCGATGCGAAACACCTTGCCCTTCAATCGACCCAAGCCGGTACCGAGTGACATGTCGAATCGCTTCCGGATAATTCCCCGAAGCGTGTCCGCGTTTTGGCCCTCCGGCACCAATACGGCAGTCGTGGAATTTGAATACTCTTGCGGATTGGCGCAGAGATTCTCCAGTCCCCAGGCATTGACAGCACGCCGCGTGGCCTCGGCCCAGCGTGCGTGTCGTGCAAACACCTGGTCCAAGCCTTCCCCCAATAGCATGTCCAGTGCTTCGTCCAGGCCGAAGAGCAGGCTGGTGGCCGGCGTATAGGGAAAGAATCCCTGCTCGATACTGTCCAGCAGGGGACGCCAGTCCCAATAGGACTTTGGCAAACGCGCCGTCTCGGCTGCCTCGAGCGCTTTGGCGCCGATGGCATTGAAGCTCAGCCCCGGCGGTAACATGAGTCCTTTTTGAGACCCGCAGATGGTCACATCCACGCCCCAGTCGTCGTGGCGGTAATCGGTGCAGCCCAGTGAGGAGATCGAATCCACGAAAAAGAGGGCCGGATGGTGTGCCTGGTCTATTGCCTGGCGGATTTCGGCGATCTGGGTGGTGGCGCCGATGGACGTTTCGTTGTGCACCACCAGCACGGCTTTTATTCGGTGCTGTCGATCTTGGGATAGTTTCTCCTCGACGGCCGCCGGGTCGACTCCGTGGCGCCAGTCACCCGTCACCCAATCGACCTCGAGTCCCAAGGCCACGGCGACGTTTTTCCAGAGGGTGGCGAAGTGACCGGTCTCGAAGGCCAGCAACCGATCCCCGGGAGAGAGCGTATTGACCAGCGCGGCCTCCCATGCGCCCGTCCCCGACGCAGGATAGACGACGATCGATCCCGTCGCTTTAAAGATCCGTCGCAAACGTCTCAGCAGGCTCCTAGTGAACTCCACGAATTCTGGGCCGCGGTGATCGATGAGTGGTCTGCTCATGGCCCGCATGATCCTGTCCGGCAGATTGGTGGGACCTGGAATCTGTAGAAAGTGTCTCCCGGATCTGTGAGCGCCTGTGTTCATCATTTTTCCTGTATTTGAATCGAGTGGTGTAGGTCTGCGTCTAATGGTAGAAGTGGTGATCCCACGACAGCCCCCTCGTCCGTCTTGCCGGTGTGCCTGTGGCCCAGCGCGGCATCGAGGACGTCCTTTCTGAGATTATTGTATTGCGTTGCCAGGATATCGTCACCAGCGTTTACCTCTGCTGACTCAGCCATTCAGGTCTACCGCCACCTGCATCTTAATCGGCGTTGCGTCACGTCCGTGCTGCTTGCGGTCCCTGTCCAACAGGTACTCCATGACGTTGCTGGATCCAATCGGAAAGCCGTCTTTCGTCAGCCATGCTATAAAATCGGTTACGTCAAAGTCTTTGGTCTGACGGATCACGAGCGCGGCCTGTGCGGAAATATTAAGGTTGATTTTAGCGCGCGCGCTAGTCGCCTGAGGGTTCATGAGTCTCCTTGTGCTTTTGATCCTCGTGGAACTTTATTAGCCTGTCGACCTTACCGTCCATTAACTCAATTTTCTTCCAGACTTTTTTCAGATCGCCTTCCCATACCTGAAGACGTTCAGGTAACTTAACGTACATTTCAGCGCGCTGAGCCACAGCCCACGCCTTCTTCATTCCTCTGCCGAGGACTGTCCCGGCTGCAGCCAACACAACGATAGCAGTGCCGTACACCGTCATCTTCCTAGCCTTCTTAATCGGTTGTCCTGCCATTACAGGTCCTCCTTCCGGTTCACTGAACGTGCTCATGAGCCGCGCCGGTCCGGTTGTCCGGATCAATATCCACCTGCGCCCTGCGTCTCACGATCCCGACGCACGCACTTGCAAGATTCCAGCCCTCCGGCGCAGGCTCGTAGGGTTCTCCCCCAACCAAGCTAGTTTTTTCTTACGGAC
>JADFHU010000525.1 GCA_022567055.1 Planctomycetota bacterium | reverse complement strand
AGGCTGCTTATAGAAGACCGCGCCCGTGAGATTGTTCGTCGTTGCGTATCGAATGTCGAGCTTGATGGTCGGATCCAGTGAAATGAGGTCGACCCATTCAGGATCACGAAAGTCGCCTGATTCCCGAGGTGGGCTGGCGGTGAGTGCCGTCTCGCGCAGTTCGTTGATGGGTCTGACCGGTGTGATCTTGAACGTCTCGCCGTCTCGCGTCCCGACTTCGCGACGTTTGAACAGCACTTCTGCAGCGACGACTTGGGTTACATAGCCGGTTACATCACGCGTGAACTTCAACTTCTCGCCGTGATAAAGACCATAGTCGGGAAACGCGAACTCGTTCTCGCTGATTTCCTGCAGCGGGTAGTAAAAGAACCATTCGATCAGGGCGAAAAGCTGGCCTCGGTTTTCGAGGATATACAGCGTGTTGTGGTCCCAGCCATATTCGCCGATCAGGCCCTTCCATGGACCGCGCACATCCACGGGTGGCTGATAGGGTTCGTGCGTGTACGTCATATCGCCTACGATGAGCTTGCCATCATCGCCTAGCCGTACGTTGGTTCCGAAGCCGAACGGATCGTCCGTGATGATCGCGCCGTCATCACTGGCAGATCGCAGTTCGTAACGAAATACGCCGCGCTGCATGAATACACGGCCGTTGAGTCTGGAAATCTCCGTGAGTTGTTCCTTATTACGGTAGGTTCCGACAAGCTCTCGAGCTCGTTCGGGAGGCACCGTCTTGGTGGTACGGTACCTGGGCAAGGGCTTGGCGTCCTGCTGGGCGAGCATCAGCCGCAGCGCGTAAGCGGTAATACGGCGCACGACGCCGTTGCTGCCGTCGAGCGACGAGGCCGCGGCGACTCCCAGCTTGCGATCGGGCAACGCTTCGACTTGTGTCGAGAAGCCGTACACCGCGCCGCCGTGTCCGATTTTGCGATGTCCATCGAGATCTTGAACGCGAAATCCCAGGCCGTACCCGGACGGCTTTCCGCTCGCGTCCATCCGCGCTGTCGTCATGAGCGTTAACGTTTCGGGCTTTAAAATGACACCGTCTGAAGTTTGACCGTCGTTCAACAGACAGACGAGAAACTTTGATAAATCCAAAACACTTGAGTACAGATTGCCCGCCGGCGCGATGCCGAGAGCAAAGTTGGGTGCCGCGAAGCGTCGGTCGTCGTATGTCCACATCCATCCAGTTGCAAGCCTCTGCTGCATATCGGGTGTTGGCACAAAGCGACTGTTGTCCATCTTCAGCGGGCTGAGAATCGTATTCGTGATCCGCTGCGAATAAGGAATTCCGAGTTGTTTTTCCAAAACCGCTCCAATGACGGAGATCCCAGCGTTCGAATACTTCGTCTTCGTTTGCGGTTCATAGACTAATGACGTCTTGTTAAGACTGGCGACCGTTTCCGTCAGAGAGGGTTCGTCGGGGTCAAAGTAGTTTCCAATCGGGGACTCTCGCACGAGTCCCGATTGATGTGACATCAATTGCCGAAGCGTGATAGCAATGCCGGACTCATTCCGCGGCGCGAAGCTGGGCAGATATTGCTTTACGGGAGTGTCCAGGTTGAGTTTCTGTTGCTCAGCCAGTTGCATCACGGCGATGTCGGTAAACAGCTTAGAAACCGAGCCGACGCGATATACCGTCTGGGCAGTCGCTGGGCGCTTTCGGTCAGCATCTTCAAATCCATAACCCTCTGCCCAGATCGTCTTATCTCCGTCGACCAGGGCGATCGAGAATGCGGGTAGGTCTTTGGAGGTGACTTCGTGAAGCACCGCCATACTCAGTCGTTCGATGACTTCTTGATACTTTGCCGTCAGTTCCGCGTCGCCGCTCGCAACGCTCGCAAACAACGTGCAAATCAGGCTTAGTAAGCACAATCTCGATAACATCAGAATCCCCATAGCGTGGTCATTTCGAAAATAGCATTTCGCCGTGGCGTGGAGTTACGATTGGGGCAATCCAAACACGAATAAGGCATTGCCCGCCGCAATGGCCACAAATTGTCGCCCGTCAATCGCGAAAGACATCGGGTTGGTACGCACGTGGCCTCCGGTTTGGAATTCCCAGAGGAGGTCGCCATCAACGGCGTCGAGCGCAAACACATTGCCTTCATTCGTGCCGCCGAACACGAGGCCGCCGGCGGTTGCCATGAGTCCGGCCCAAGGAGGCGAGTGCAGACGGAACTCCCAGACGAGCTTTCCACTCAACACTTCTAGCGCGCGAACGGCGCCAAAGGCTTCGTCGCCAGCCAAAGCTTGTTCGCCACCGCCCATGAATGGTCTCCCGGGAACATACTCAACGTCGCTTTTGAAATAGTAAGACCCCATTTCCCGCACCGCAACATAGAAGCGTTTCGTGTCGGGACTGTAGGATGGGCTGAACCAGTTCGTGGCGCCTTGCAGACTCGGATAGACCAGAGCGCCTTCTTCGGTCGGCTCGGTGTTGGGCAAGACGATCGGTCGGCCCGTTTTTGCATCAAGCCCCTTGGCCCAGGTTTGTTTAGCATAGGGAACTCCCAATATGAACTCTCCGGTTTCACGATCCAATAGGTAGTAAAACGCATTCCTGTTCGCCATGGCCACGAGTTTCCGATTCCGGTCGTCAATCTTCGCGTCGAACAACACTGGAATTTGGTTGGAGTCCCAATCGTGTAAATCGTGCGGCGTGAATTGAAAGTGCCACTGGCGTTGACCCGTCGAGGGATCCAATGCAAGCAGGCAGCAGGTATAAAGGTTATCTCCGGGACGGGCATCGCCATTCCAGTCCGGGCCGGGATTTCCAGTGCACCAATAGAGCAAATCCAGGGCAGGATCGTAGGAACCCGTCAACCAAGTCGCGCCGGCGCCGGTTTTCCAACTGTCGCCACCCCAGGTTTCATTTCCCGGTTCGTCCGGTCCGGGGATCGTCCAGTAGCGCCAGAGTTTCTCGCCCGTTTTTGCGTCGAAGGCGTCAATGAAGCCTCGGATCCCCGCTTCGCCCCCGCTTACGCCAATGATGATCTTTCCGTCCAGCGCCAGAGGAGCCAGTGTCATGGCGTGTCCGGTCGCGTTATCGGCCACTTCGACATCCCAGCGAACCGCGCCCGATTTCGCGTCCAGCGCGACCAAGTGGGCATGGAGAGTCGCCACATAGATTGTTTCGCCGAGAATTGCGACACCGCGATTGACTTTTGGAAAACCGATGTGAAGAACGCCGTCAGGCATAGCGGGCGACCATGTCCACAAGGAGCGTCCGCTTCGAGCATCCAATGCGGTTACGACGCTCGGTGGCTCCGTGAGATACATGAGCCCGTCAACAACCAACGGCGTCGTCTCGACGAGTCCGGTGTTTCGGACCTGGTAAACCCAGGCGACCTTTAGTCGAGACACATTCTCGGTGTTGATCTTTTTCAGTTGAGAGAAGCGATGTGAGGCGTAATTTCCTGAGTAGGTCAGCCAGTGTTCCGGTTCGCTGTCTGAATTCACGAGACGTTCGAAAGGAACTTGACCCCAAAGGTGGGTGGACGCCAGAAAAGCCAGGCTGATGTGGCACAAACTGATAATCTTCATCATTTACCTTGGAGTTCGAACAAGTAAGCCACCAAATCTTCCAATGGCTCCTCAGCAAGCGCCTCTTCGAAACTTGGCATGATGCTGAGGTCGTATTTACGCTGTATTTTCTTCAGATCTCGTTTCCGAAATGAATAGAATCGGTTTTCAGAATCACGCAACTGGATTGTGAAAGAGTCTTCGTTCAGGCGCATTCCCTCAATCTCGGTTCCGTCCGACTTGACCACCTGAACGATCAGATAGGTTATGAATCCATTGGCATCCCGCGGTTTCTCCGTTCCGGGGTGAATCAGGGCCTTTCTCACATGATCAGCGCCTCGCTGTGATCCGATGCGGGTCAGTTCCGGTCCTAGACTCCCACCCTTGCCGCGAATGATGTGGCAGGCGGCGCACTGGGCGGTTTGGTAAATCTGTCTGCCACGAGCGGGATCTCCCGAGAGGGATTCCTGCGGAGTCTTCCCGAGGGATCGAACGTAGGTTACAAGCTGTTTTACTTCGGGACTGGAGAGCATCCAGTTGCCCGGCATTCCGGTTCCGCCGATACCTCCTTTGATCACCCGTCTCAACGCGTCATCATCGGGAGCTCTCGGGAGTCGTGGCCTAACGAGGCTCGGCCCAGTCCCTCCGCCACCGGCCATCCCGTGACATCGCCCACAATGAGCGACAAAGAGTTTCTTAGCGCGTTTCAGCTTCTGGGAATCGTCATCCTCCGCTTTTTCTGGAGCGCTGAACCCGCTTGCAATGAACACGGATAAACTTAAGCAAACGCAAAGGATAGTCCAATAGTTCTTGATTTTCACGTCAAGCATAGGAAATTTAAAGATAGGAAATTTGATTTCCATCTATAGAGGTAAAAGTACCCTCCGAGTGTAAACAGATCAAGAGAGATAAGGGATCGGCAATAAATAAGTTGGACAATTTGGGGTCCAAGTGTGCCCCATATTGGGTCGCGCCCGATTGAGCGACACCACAGGCGTAGCTGTTCTACGTCGCGGATGTCGCGATTGAGAAACGATCAAAGATGGGGTGCAATTGGGCATTCAAAAGTCCAAGTTATTTCGTGGTT
>JADFHU010000524.1 GCA_022567055.1 Planctomycetota bacterium | reverse complement strand
TGACCGTGGAGGCGAAATGGCTGAACGAAACTGACATGAGAAGTCTCTTGTTGTGTAAGGAAAAAGATGCAGCGAGCCATTTTGCCATGAGTGATGTCTGCCTTTCGACGCCTCCAATGTGGCCATTGCTGCCTCCCATCAATGCGCCGTAGGCACAGTGGGCAACGAGACAGATGTGAGGTTTTCCTTCATTCATTATATGAACCTGATTCAACCACGACGAAACCTTCGGTTGTCAGCGTACCGGCTCTTCGATGTTTTTAAATCTTGACGGCTGCATCCATATCCCTTGTTTTCAGGGGATGGGGGAGACAGACGGGGTCTAGCGGCTGTTGAGCTGTTTGAATGAGCCAATTGTCTCTGCCAGGCCCTGCTCGAAGCTGCCGGCCGGGACAAACCCGGCGGCCTTTGCCCTGGCGATCGAGGCTTGGGAATGTTTGACGTCACCCGCCCTCTCCTCGGCGTGCACGATCTTGGCTGAGGAACCGGTCAACCGGATGATTTTTTCGGCGAGTTCGTTTACGGTCAAACTTCCCCCATAGGCGATATTGTAGGTGCCGGTGGCCTGGGATTCCGTGGTGAAGAAGACGTTGGCCTGTGCAATGTCCTTTACGTAGATGAAGTCACGTGTCTGTTGTCCGTCACCAAAGACAACGATGTCCTCATCCCGCAGGGCTCTATGTAGGAAAATCGGCACTGCCGCCGCATAGGCACTGCCTGGGTCCTGGCGGGGACCAAAGACATTGAAGTAGCGGAGAGACACCGTGTTTAACCAGCTTTCGTTCTGAAACATGGCGCAGTAGTATTCCCCGTCGAGCTTGGTCACCGCATAGGGACTCTTGGGTTCGGGCAGCATGTCCTCGCGCTTGGGCAACTCGGGATTCTCGCCGTAGATGGCCGCCGAGCTGCTCAGACAGAGTTTTTTCACGCCCGCGTCGGCGGCTGCCCGCAAGACATTGAGTAGGCCCTGCACGTTGATATCCACACACTCCGCTGCATTGGTCATCGATTCGGGGACACTGATCATGGCCGCCAGGTGAAACACGTAGTCTATGCCCTGCACGGCCTCGGCCACGGTCTGTGGGTCCGTGATGGATCCTTCCATGAACTCGACATCCAGGCCGTCCAGGTTGTGACGGTAGCCGGAACGGAGCGAGTCCAGGATGCGCACGTGGGCGTGCCCGTGGAAGTGTGCTGCGATATGACTGCCGATAAAGCCGGCGCCACCGGTGATCAATATAGTCATACGGCTTGCCCGCTTTCACATGCAATGGTCTCTTTCATGATGCGCACGATGCGTTCCGCTGCCTTGCCATCCCAAAGGGGCGGAATCTGCGGCTCGCGCCAGTGACCGTTTTTCGTCTTTTCGTAGGCGGCCAGGATTCTTTTCGGATCCGTGCCGACGATTTGGTTGGAGCCGATTTCTGCCGTCACGGGACGCTCGGTATTCTCCCGCAGGGTGATGCAGGGAATCTTCAGGACGGTTGTTTCCTCCTGTACTCCCCCGGAGTCGGTGAGCACGACCTTGGCGCAAGAATTCAGCTTGAGGAAATCCAGGTAGCCGATTGGCTCCATGAGGTGGATATTCTCCAGGGCATCGACGCGTTCCTGAAGCCCGAGTGCCACGAGATTCTTTCGAGTCCTGGGATGAATGGGAAAGAGAATGGGCAGGTCCTGTTGTATCTGTTCCAGCGCATCCAGTATGTGGCCAAAGGCGCTGGGGTCGTCGACATTGGAAGGTCGATGCAGGGTCAGCATCGCGAAACAACCCTCCCCATCGATCCAACCTTTTTGCTTGAGTTGGTCCACGATCGTCGACGACTTTGCCCTCTCCAGATTCTTGAGCAAGGTGTCGATCATGACGTGCCCTACCATGTGCACTTTCTCTGGGGCAATCCCTTCTCTGGCGAGATTGTCGACGCCGCTCTGTTCGGTGCAGAACAACAGATCGCTGATGGAATCGGTCAAGACGCGGTTGATCTCCTCCGGCATCGATCGATCGCCGCTCCGCAGACCGGCCTCCACGTGAATGAGTTTGACACCGAGTTTCACTGCTACCAGGCCGCAGGCGATGGTGCTATTGACGTCACCTACAACCAGAACGGCGTCTGGCCGATGGTCCAGAACGACGGTCTCGAAGGCCTTCATGATCTCCGCCGTCTGAACAGCATGGGACCCGGAGCCGATCTCCAGGTTGATATCGGGTTCGGGAATGCCGAGTTGCCGGAAAAAGAGATCGCTCATCTTTTCATCGTAGTGCTGCCCGGTGTGTACCAGCAGGGCTTCGACGCTGGGGTCGTTAGCATACTCCTCCATCAAAGGAGCAATCTTCATAAAGTTAGGGCGGGCCCCAACCACATTCACGATCTTCATTTCATTCCCCTTTCAGGGTCCAGTTCGATGTCTGGTTTGATGCGGGTGATAAATCGAGTCCGGATTGTCCCAATGGTCCCTGTTTGTACCTGCTATCCAGCGGGGCGTCAATCCACTTAGTCTACCTGTGATTAGATCTTCCCTCGTGGCAGGACCGCGCTGGAAATCATCAATACCTTGTCGTTGGCTAGCGCAGCAATCGACCGATGAACCCGTATACACGCATGCTGCGTGCAACACCGACCCTCTTCAGCTCGAACAGGTCGGTTTTATCTTTTTTTTCAAACGCTCCCCCGATTGCCACTGCACAGTGGTAACCGGCTTCTTTTGTGAATCGTTTGACGCGGGCATCATAGGCACCTCCGGGATAACAGAAGAGTGAGCACGCTTTGCCGGTTTTCTGGGCGATCAGCGCCTTTGAGTCGACCAGTTCGTCTCGTAGCTGTTCATCCGTACATGTCGTCAGATTGGGGTGTCGAACGGTATGGCTGCCGATGGAGACCAGACTGTTCTCAATCATTTCCCCGATCTCATTCCAGCGCAAAGGTTCGAGCAAGGCCGGGGTCTCACCCTGATCGGACAGGGTTTGGCCGGTTTTGTCCTCGATCTGACTGATCAGCGACATCCTGTCCCGATGGCACAGGGGCTTTAATTGCTGCTTGATGGCGTCAACCGCCTCAAGTTTGCTCTGCTCATCGCCGAGGCGATACCGAAGAGATTCATCGTCGATGACGATCTCCAACTCGTCACTGTCTGTCTTCCAGACTGAATACTCGATACGGTCGGGCCACAGAAACTCCCGATGCTCGACGAATCGTGACGAAACAAAGATGCAGGCCGGAATGCCTCGTTGCTTCAACAGGGGGTAAGCCAGACGATAGTTCGAGGCATACCCATCGTCCATGGTGATCACCACGGCATTGTCGGGCAGAGCTGTGCCTGTCTGGTAATGCTCCATGAGCTGTTCGAAAGAGATGACATGGGCGTGACGCCGTAGATAGTCCAATTGTCCCTTGAAATCGCCAATTTCGCACCATCGAGATCCGTATTGCTCCAGACCGTCGGCGCGGTCTTCCTCGAAGAAGCCGTGGTACATCAGAATTGTCACGTGATGGCGATGACGCCGCAAGAACCATTTGTGACACCCGCTCATGACCACGGCGGCCACCGCACTCGCTTTAAGGTTCTCTCTTAGGTTGCTCATAATCCTCTCGTGTGGTACCTCACGCGTCCACCGTCACTTGACGGTCCTCGCTCTGGAATGCTAACATGTATTGCGTCAGTGCGTGGAAGGCCCAGGCTTGGGTCCACCGCATATAGGGGATGCGATTCGTGCCGTATTTCGTTTTGCGAAAATAGAAATAGCCCTGGGGGCTGAGCATGTTTGAAACCATCCAATCCAAAATTATCTCGGTCTGGGCCCTGTACGGATCTCCCAGCGTGGCGAAAAAGCAGATGCCTTCGGCCGGCGCGTGGATGTCCAGCGGATAGACTCTGTTGTTAAAGTACTTGGGTGTGCCGTCCGCTAAGAAAAATGTCTCTGCGTAATAGGTTGTCCCCCGTTCAAACCCCTCGCGAAACTCTGCGGCAAAGCCTTCATCCAGGATTGCTTTCAAGGCCTGCAAATTGAAGCCGGTGTGAAAGGAATCAACCCACTGCTGCGTTTTTGCGTCGCCATAGGGCCAGGATCCATCCTCATGTTGACGACTCATGGAAAAAGACAGACTGGAGAGTGCGGCCTCTTCGCAGGCGGAATCGCCGGTGTATTTCAGCAGGCGGATGAGGATAGAGGCCCCCAGCATGTTGGCGTTGTGGATCGAACTTTGCTCGAGCGCATGGTAGCTGAGACAGGTCCCCGTGTCGGTAACCTCTCTGGAAAGGGATAGAATCCAGCGGCAAGAACTATTCGCCACGTTGAGAAAGCGGGACTCGCCCAAGTCTTCCCATCCGTCCAAGAATACATGTCCGATCAAAGCAGTCCACACGATAATCGAGTCATGCTTCCCATAGCGGCCACCACGACTCGCATAGTCGTAGTGATTGGCCCACGAGTAGGTCTCGAACTTAGGAGACTTGTTCGCCATCAGCCATTCGAGACAGCGGATCGCGCTGTCTTTGAAATCAGGCTCTCTGGTCAGCTTGTAGAGCAGCAGATAGCCTGCCGCCATGTAACCACGTCCTTTCGTGGAAGGCAGCGGTCTGATCCCCAAGACGGGACGGAGATTCACCGGGCTCCGCAGCACAGCCTGAATG
>JADFHU010000523.1 GCA_022567055.1 Planctomycetota bacterium | reverse complement strand
CAACTACGGCGGCAGCATGGACCGGCGGCTGGCGCGCGCCGACACGGCGATCCTTCTCGACTACCCGACCTTGCTGTGCCTGTGGCGCGTTCTCAAGCGGGTCACCACGCTCCGCGGCCAGGTACGCCCCGACGCTGCTCCGGGCTGCCCCGAACGGCTCGATCTCGATCCAGGACATTGGTCGGGAACGAAGGAGCAGTACTTTGCGCACTACGACCACACGGTGGCGGCTGTGTTGAGCGTGCTTCCCGTCGCAGATATCGGGCCAGGAAATATCATCGACCCTGTGAAGAAGCGGAAATGGCAGTCCTGGGGCACCGAGATTATCGATCACTGCGCCACGGGAACCAACCATGCCACCGGCCAAATCGGTACGCCGCTGAGTTTCTTCGCCTCAAGCTACTACACAGCGGTGGGCACGAATGATGAACGCTTCGACACCTTAATCGGGCTACTGCGTGGCAAGTTACAGCAATATCCTCAATTTGCCGATACGCCAGTCGAGATCCAGGAATTCGGCATTCTGAGCGAGGGGGGAAAATGGATCGTTGGCGACGGCACCGAGTTCGGCGGTTCGTGGATGGCACACTTCGCCGACAAGATTTATCGTCTGCGCGTACGGCGAGCATACCAGTGGTGGTGGAACACCAATAAAGGAGGTGAAATCTCCATCCCGCTCAACCACGTGTTGGACATGCTCGAAGCGATGATCGGTGGCACGCGGCTCAAGGCCGAGGCTACGCGTTCCAGCGAGGCGGACCATGTCGGGTGTATCGCCGTCACGAAGGGAGGGCACATCGATCTGATTGTCTTTCGCCACCTGGCTGTGCGAGATAACGGCCAACCAGTCGCGGTCCGAGTGACCCTACAAAGCGACGCCACGGCAGACAACGACTGGACTATCACGCGGGCCGCCATCATCGACGGTGGCCACGCCGGCTTCATGCACGAGCAGAAAGCCGACCTGGATCGAGCCCGTGCCGAGGTGGGCGAGAAGGCCAATCCTGACACCGTTGCATCCGAAGTCATGGCCGCCAACAGGGCCAAGTATGAGCGGATGAGCGTACTTTCGGACATAGAATCGCCGTCGCTAACAGTCGACCCGTCAGGTAGCGTCCGCTTCGATTTGGAACTGGATGGGCATAGCGTGATTCATTTGCGCCTGGAGTAACCTCACTGCTATTCGTCACGACAGGTAGCGCATCGGATTCAATGTACGGTGTGAGTGGCAGTCCATTTTATCGTGACACAAGCATTGAGAATTTGGTGGTCTTACGGCGGCCCCATTCCTGGTTAACAAGCACAAGTGGGCCTAACATCAATTCTGGTAATCCTCCGGCTTCATCCCTTTTCGGAAAAGATGCCTACCAAAGAATGATGGTTCGTACGGGCCTACATACGTAACATCGGTTTTCGGTGGGATCTTCTGTTCCATACCCAGGCCCCAGTAAACACCGTTGACCAGCAGCCGGCGCAGGTCCTCACACTCGAAATCCACTGAAGAGCCAATAGTGGTGGTCAGCACGCGGGCCGTCTTTCCGGGAGCACCTGTGAGGTCTCTTATCCAAACCAAGGGCATAAGGCATTTGTCGAGATTTGGCGGATCATTCGGCTTCATACCCTGCAACACCTGGCCCCACACAAGGACCTGGTTGTTAGGAGCCCAGTGATCGATAGCATACACATCAGTCGGGCCCCAAATGTCCTTAACGCCCTGAAGGATCCGATGGTTTCGATTCAGCCCATTCATGAGACCGCGTGTACTCTCTTTCTTATGCTTGCCGTGATGACCGGCAAAGGCCCCACCCAATACCTGGCCGCTGAACCCACCCGGTAGATCCTTGCTCGTATGCGTGTATTTGGCGTAGGGGCTCTGCGATTCATTACCATACCGAAAGAGCAATGTGCTGCAGCGAATGGCGACGATGGGTTTGCCGGCATGACTGTACTCGATAATGTGACGCGTCTGCTCATCCGGTAGCTCCAGCATCATGGCCAATAGGATCAGTAGGTCTGCATTCTGGAGTTTTTCTAGTCCCGGGATGTTGTTCTTAACGTCAGGGTCAATGGTCCCGTCGGTCGGATTGATAGGAAACAGGACCGTACAGGTAAATCCATGGCGATACGCCAGGATCTTTCCCAACATCGGCAAACACTCTTCACAGCGGTACTCCCAATCGCCGCCCATCAACACAACCTGTTTGCCCTTGCCCGGTCCGTCCTGCCCCTCATAGGTTACCCAGGGATTGGCATGGAGCTTCAAACTGACAGACAGGACTACAATAGAGATTGCTAATATGCTTTTGAACCGTTTCATGATGACTGCACTCCGGCTGGTTCTATCCCCAAAGCGGCGCCTCCGTAGGCAACTGTGGGGACCGCCCCTTGCCCATCGGGCTTGTGGTTGTTCTCGTCTTCGGGTTCGGTCATCCCGATCCCTTTCGTCAGAACTAAGAACCACTTAGGGTACATTTATTCGTACAGGGCTCGGATGACAGCATCTAACCACTTGCCAATTCAGTTGCTTACATTATCCTTTGGGTTTAAAGCATGCAAGCTCTATCTGGAGGATAGTGATTCCTCGCTCAGACTCATGCCCTAAGTCGTCGTGCAAAAATAACTCACTGGTTTTCCATCTCATCTTCACGCCATCTTCGTCCGTTCCTCAATCGTGAATCCTCAACGTAGAACAGCTACGCTTCCGGTTTCGCTCAATCTGGCACGAACGAATCTGACGCAAATCTGAGCGCAAAACCAATGATTTATTTTTGCACAACTCCTAAGTGACCCTGTCCTACGCAAAAGCAGAAATGAAGGCAAGAAGCGTTTGAGTCACGACGTTTTTTGACGGAATCTGGTTCATCTAGAACTGAATAGTGTTGGATTCCAGCAGAGTGATCCCGGACAAGGTCGCCGTCTTGACTAATATATCGCAATCAGCGCGGACCTCATCTTCTTTGCTATGCGATCAACTTGAAATATTGTGCCAGATTCTTGTGCTAAGCGACCCGACTATACACGTGATTCAGGCCACCAAGAATTGGCTTACTTACAACCTCACCATTGACCCGAACAGGGCGGGGGACACCTTTGCCATCTGAAGTATTACATACCGCGAACGCTTTATCACCTTGACACCAGTCTTGATCAGTTTCACTTGGAGCGTCCAAAGTGACCAATCTCCATGGCCTGTCCTACTCAATAATTCGAACTTGTTCGATTCCAACGGCTTATGTACGCTTCCTGAATAGCGATCAAGTATGAATTCTATGTCAATGTTCGGAGGCAAGCAACATTGAAGACTCTCACCAGGCTCATCTTTGAGTGCCTAAAGCTCGTATTCAGGGGCAAAAATGACATAGTTCTTGAAAACTTGACGCTTCGCCAGCAATTGGCTGTTCAGCATCGCAGCATAAAAGGCCGAAGATCAAGAACACACTGACCGCATCCTCTGGGTCTGGCTGTCAAGAATCTGGAGCGACTGGAAATCAGCGCTGATTATCGTCAAATCCCCTACAGTTGTAGGCTGGCACAGAAGAGGCTTTAAGTCTTACTGGAGAGGGAAACCAATACTATTAAGTTTTCAATGAGCCCAATTCAGTTTCAAAATGTCGTGAGTCAATCGCTGTTTGCCTTCATGCTGATTTTTGCACAAAACGGGTTTTAATCTGTGCTGTTTTGTCCTATAATAGTCCTAGCTAGTGTCTATTCGCCAAACAGGCACAGGATTCAGATAGTCTGGTGGGACAGGCTTGGAGAAGCTATGAGTCTGAAGACGTGTGATGAAAGCCGTTTCTTATAGTTTATTCTGCAGGAGGACCATGATGTCCACAAAAGTGATTTGTTTGTTTTCTTTCGTTTTGATGGTCTCGCAGGCGGGCAACACTGCCGAGGTTGCCAGGTGGGATTTTGATGAAACCAGCGGAACCACGGCAACGGACCAAAGCGGTTTGTATGTCGCCACGTTGCAAGGCAGCGACACGCTTGACGTTGACGGAAAATTCGGGTCCGGTATTGATTTTGCTGGAGATGGCGGCATGATTGTCGATGCTGCCAACAGTGAAGCCTTTAGATTCACCGGCGATTTTTCGATTGCGCTCTGGATCAATCCGGATACGGCAGATGATGATTTCGTTCGATTGATTGATTTCACGGGCGCAAGTGGAGGGCTAGCGGATAGTTATCGCCTGATGTTGAATAGTAACGGCGCTGCAGACCAGTTCCGGTTTCTTTCTAGGCAGGGGGGGGCAAACCTCAACCTGATTCACACCAGGGACCTTGCCTTGGACACGTGGACCCTGCTTGCGGTACGTTACGACCTCGACGGTGATATCACCCTAAATGTACTTCAGGACGATGACGGCGTAGATGGGGCCTTTGTGGGGACCAACAGCGAAAGCTGGGCGACTGTGAGTAGTATTGAGTATGCCCCCGGTGATCTCGATTTCGGAACCATACCAAACAACGGGGGCAGGAAATTTGATGGTCAGATGGACAGCATTGTATTTTACGATGAGCTGCTGACCGATGCGCAAGTCGTCGACCTCTTCTACGGCCTCGGTTCCGAGGCGATCGCCGCCAGCCCGAAGCCGGCTGACGAGGCGATCGATGTCCTGCGCGACGTGGTTCTGAGCTGGGAACCAGGAGAGTTGGCCAGCACTCA
>JADFHU010000522.1 GCA_022567055.1 Planctomycetota bacterium | reverse complement strand
GTGACCACTGCAAGGAGCCGATCCAGGACTCCGAATGTCGGGCGGTCGGCTGTGACGCCTGCCTGTCGACCGGGTTTAAGGGACGCGTGCTGGTCGCGGAGATGATTGGCCTCGATAGTCCGCTGCGACGGGCCATCCTCGACAAGGCAGATTTAGAAGACATCGAGTCCCTACTGGCGGCCCGGGGACATCAGAGCATGCTCGGTCATGCGGAGCAGCTCATTACCCAGGGTGTCACCTCCAGGCAAGAGGTCAATCAGACCTTTGGCATGATCTAACCCATCGTGGGAGCAGAGCAATGGCAGTCTTTCAATACCAGGCACTGACACAGGCAGGGCGGCTGATGAAGGGGACTCTGGAGGCCGGCTCACCCTCCGAGGCGAGCGATCTCCTGGGGCAGATGCAACTGACCGTTCAGTCCGTTGAAAAGGCCACCCCCCCCAAGGCGCGCAGCGCTATCGGTCGAAGCGAGTTTGTCTTATTCAATCAGCAGTTGGCCTCCATCGCCAAGGCCGGCATCCCGCTGGAGCGAGGCCTGCGTGAATTATCCCATGACATTGCCTCCCCTAAGATGCGGAGGCTCATCGAAGCGATCGCCACCGACCTGGAAGCGGGCATGGACATCCAGGAGGCCTTCGAAAAACGGCAGAGAGATCTGCCGCCCCTCTATGGCCGCATCCTCAAGGCCGGGGTCGAGACGGGCCGTCTCAGTGAGATGCTCACCAGTCTCAACCGGCACCTCGAAATGGGGTCACGCACCCGGCGGATCATCTTCGAAGCCATGGCCTATCCGGGGATCGTGCTTATCTTTACGGCCATCATCATCACCGGGGCATTTACCTTTATCACCCCTCAATTTGAATCGATTCTGGCGGAGATGGTGGGGGGGGAATTGAATTCGGTGACGACCCTATTCATGGACGCGTCGCATCACGTGATTCCCTTCTGGACCGTCTTTGGCACTGTCCTGGCAGGGGGGGCGTTGATCCTGATGGGCATGTCCCATTCGGCGGGAGGACGCCGCCTCCGAGAGACGATGCTGATGCGCGTTCCCGTGATTGGAAAGATCTATCACGATAGCCTGATAGGTCGTCTTTCCGAGGCCATGGCCTTGATGGTGGTCTCTGGCTGTGACATCCCGCAGGGGCTGCGACTGGCGGCCGACGCCACCGGCAGCGCAGGGCTCATACGCGAAACGGAAGTCCTGGCGGCCCGCGTGGAAGAGGGCACGGCCATCCTGGAGGCAGGGCACTTCTGTCGGATGATTCCTCGGCTCTTCCTCTATTCGATGCAGCTCGGTATCCAGCGGAATGAGCTGCAGGACAATTTACACAGTCTCAGCGATATGTATACGAGTCAAGCCGGGCACGGTCAGGGCAGACTACAATCCCTCTTGATGCCCACCATGGTGGTCTTCGTGGGAGGGGTTCTGGGCATGGCGATCCTGGCCATGTTTTTGCCCATGATTCAAGTCATCACCGGTCTATCTTCCGGCTAGGAGCACTATGTTGATCACCGCCGTCATTCTTGCCTTGATCTTGTGTTTGATCTTGGTGCGCGTGCTTCCCCTGCTCGCCTGCGCCCTCTCAGTACTCTTGACGGCAGGCTGTCTGTTTGCAGCGGCCGCCGCAGAGGCTATCGTGGCCCTGGTAATGGCACCGGGCATCTTCCTGGGCACCTGCGTGCTGCTCTTTTTCCTACCGCTTGAGGATGAGCGAGCCTGGCGGGCCCGCCGACTGGCAAGAGGCGTTTTGTTGTCGCTGTTGGGTCTAGGGGCCCTGATCTTTATTGTCGCCCTCCTGGGCCCCCTGACGCTGTTTGGAGCACTCCTGTTTCTGGCCTGGGTGGTCACCATGGTCGCCCACGGCAGAACAGCGCGTTGGTCTACGAGTCTAACCATCCTCTCCACGGTAGGCGCCTGCATGCGTCAAAACCTTCCCTTGCCCATGGCGCTGGAGATGGCCGCGACCCATCGCAAGGACCGGACGGGTTTAATCTTTCGGAAGATCAAGGAGTGGCTGGTCCAGGGCTATAGCGTCCCAGAGGCCATCCAATTGGGCTACCCAAAATGTCCGGCCCATGCCTTGGGCGTGATCAGGGCAGCGGCGGGGGCGGGCCAACTCCCCCAGGGTCTCGGTGGCGCGATCGAGAACATTCGTTTTAAGGCAGGAACCAAGGAGGCCGTTGTCCCCGTGCATCCCATCTATCCTCTTTTCGTGCTGGCCGTTGTGTGTTTTGTCTCGACCAGCGTGGTTGTCTTCGTGATCCCCGACTTCGAGTCCGCCATGCAGGAATTGACAGGTGAAGAGCTGCCGCTTGTGACCCGTCTGTTGATCATCTGCGTTAGCGAGCTTAGTGGCTACCTTAGCGACCATCGTCGCTACTTTTTTGGTATTGCCGCCCTCTTGCTTGTTCTTTATCCTTGTTGGCGCGTCCTACGCTGGGCCGATCCAGGTGACGACGGGGCTCCAGGCGCCATTAAGCTGGCAGTTGACATGCTGCGCTGGCATACGCCGATTCTGCATTGGTTCGACTATCACTTCAACATGATTCAGGTGACCGAGACCCTCAAGATGTCTCTAACGGCGGGCTGTACGGTGGACAAGGCGATCGCCAACTGTCTCGACCTGGACCTGAACCGGTGGTTCAAGCGACGCGTCGTGCAGTGGCTTTCCCGCACGGAAGCGGGGGAGGACGTCGCCGAGGCGGCGCGTCAGTGTCGCTTGGCACATCCCTTGGCCTGGGCATTTGATGTCAAGGTCAACCAGGGCAACACACTCAATGTCTTGGCTGTGCTCGAACGCTTCTATCGCTCTAACTACAGTCACTACATCCACCTGGCGAAATGTACCCTGACACCGACCATCACCTTGCTCTTGGCGGCTGTGGTGGGTTTCATCGCCTTGGCCATTTTTACACCGGGAGTCGCCATCATTAGTGGCCTGACAGACATCAATCCCTAGGAATGTTCAATGATTCAAACGTGTCGATCCCCGCGAGGGTTTCTGTTGGCCGAAATGATTGTGGCTCTCACCGTGCTGGCCGCGCTCCTGATCAGTTTCGCTTTGGCCCTGCATGGCTTCAAACAGTTCAACCACTACCAGTGGATGCGTCAGCAGTGTTTGGCGGCCGCTGGGGCCCAGCTTGACTGTCTCAGCGTCACGCGTTCACCGCTGTCGGAGGAGGACCTGAAACGGCTCTGGCCTCGGGTGACGCTGGTGACCTCCCGCACCCAAGGGCTGGACCAATGGGAGGGGCTAGATCACTATCGGGTGACCGGCCAGGCCCCCAGTTTTCATCGAGTCGTCAAAGTGACCCTGGCTCGCTACGGTGTACCTTTGAGGGAGTAGGCATGCGCAAGGGATTCTCAATGATCGAACTGTTGATCGTCATAGTGACGATGCCCATGGTGATGCTGGTCGTGTATCCTGTCTTTCACGAGATGGCGGTCGACATACCGCGGGGAGTGGCCCTCGTATCGCAGCATGGGAGGCTGTTGGGCGTGCTTGAGTCGTTACACGACGACATCGACCGAGCGACGGCCCTGTCTCTAGAAGACCTGCCTCAGAGCGAAGAGGTGCCTGTGCTGCTCATCGACCAATCCGGTCGCCAGGTCAGGTATGCCTTGCTGGAGGAAGGCATACGACGCGCGGCCAGCGGCGACACGTTGGACCCGAACGTCCCGGCCGAACGGGAGTGGCTCCTACCCCAGGCGAACATCGCTTGGCATCTCTGGCGGCAGGACAATGCGGTCGTGGCCCTACGTATTGACACGAGCATGACACATGGGCGTCACCAAAAGAGGAAATTTCAGAACACGTATCTCTTTTTCATCGGCTCCGGCTTAACTCAGGGAGGACGCCATGCGACACCGTAACAGAGGCTTCGTGTTGGTCTATGTGATCCTCCTCATTTGCATGGTTGGCCTCTTCATGAGCGTCCTGACAGGCGGCACCACCTCTATGCTTCGCCAGACCAACAAGGCCCAAGTCAGGGCTATCGAGCGAAACCTGCAGTTGAGTGGTCTGGCATGGGCTGCACGGTACAGTCGCAAGAGGGGTGAGGGTCCTGAGGCCACCGGTCAGGCAGCGGCCAATCCCATCGAGACGGGGCAAGCCGTGCGATTGGACGCGATGTCCCTGTCTACCCGGCCCGCTCGACTTAAAGTTGTCATTTCCGGAGCTGCTGAGGGCCGTCCGGTTTCGGTTCAGATTAGCACGAGTTGTACATATGGCACGCAAACAGTCGATCAGACCACCACGTATGTGCTGGAGTAATGCCCGCAGTCTGCTGAAGTTCGCGTCCAAGTGAATCGTTGACAAGAGCCAGCCGATTCAGAGTGGACAGATGGACGTCGATATCTCGCAAAAACACTTGAATTCGCCTGACCTGCTCAGTACCATGGCGACTCTCGTTGGCGGCGGACAGAGTCGCTGTCCGGCGGAACCGGGCGATTAGCTCAGTTGGTAGAGCAGCTGACTCTTAATCAGCGGGTCACAGGTTCGAGCCCTGTATCGCTCATTGGTATCGAGGTCGGTGTCAGATGATGACAACCGGCTTTTTTTATTGCCTAACTGTGTCACCTCCAAGGGTTTACATGCCTTGGGCTGTTTCTGGTTCAACCCTGAATCTGGTGTGACATTGTTGACAACTGAGGACAACTCA
>JADFHU010000031.1 GCA_022567055.1 Planctomycetota bacterium | reverse complement strand
ATAGACACGGAGAGTTGTCCAGAACCGGCGGGTAGACTACACTGGAGACGACCGACAAGAATTCGATCGTGGTGTGGATCATCGAGTACATAAACTGGAGGATTGCCAACATGAGGCTTTGCCGGAAATCTCCGTCGTCGGCCCGAGAGCGAGCAATTTTTTCGCCTGGCAAAGACGACGAAGCAGGCGATATTGGTTTTATCGTCGATGGAGTCGGATGCAGCCCGGCGGACAACTGCGGCTGCCTTGATCCGACCGTTGCTGCGACAGCAGCAGATAAAACGATTCAAGAAAAAGGGCCGCTCGAAGCCAGATCGAGCTTTCCGACACAGCCTTGGCTACTCTCACTCATCTGTTGTCTGGCTGCGCTGCCGCTCACCAGCACGAAGGCAGAATGGCCCTGTTATCACGGCAGGGATCGTGACAATCTGTCAAAGGAGACGGGCCTGCTGCAAAGCTGGCCTGCAGAGGGCCCGCCATTGCTATGGGCGGCGGAGGGTCTCGGCAAAGGGTACAGTTCCGTGGCCATCGCCGAGGGTCGTCTCTTCACGGCCGGCATGATCGACAAACAGACTTATGTCACCGCCCTGGACATCTCAACCGGCAAAACTCTGTGGCAGCGTCTCAATGGACCGTCCTGGGAGGCCAGCAAACGCCAACCCTGGGCCGTTCCCTATGCCGGTTCCCGCGGCACGCCTACGGTAGAGGGTGACACGGTCTACCATCTGTCCGAGCTGGGGCGCCTGACCGCATTCGATGTAGAGACGGGCCAGAAACGATGGCACCGAGACGTGCTGAAGGACTTCCAGGCCGAACGACCGAAGTACGGATACAGTGAGTCCGTACTAGTGCAGGGCGATCTCCTCTTCTGCTGCCCGGCCGGCGACGGTGGGTACATCGCCGCATTCGAAAAAGGGACCGGGCGCACAGTCTGGACCAACAGCGACATCAAGGACGCCATGGGAAACGCTTCCAGTATCATCGCCTCCCTTGGCGGCATCGAACAGGTCATAACGGTCAGCGCCACGCGTGCACTGAGCTTCACCCCGGAAGATGGACGCCTGTTGTGGGAGCATCCCTGCGGTAACGACAGAGGAAACAGTGCAACCGACGTGATTGTTCACAATGGCCTGGTCTACGCCTCCAGTGGCTACGGCGGGGGAAGCCTCCTCCTACGACCTCGCCGGCAGGCGGATGGCACCTTCTCAGTGGAGCGCATCTGGCAAAACGACTTGCTCGACAACCACCACGGCGGCGTGATCCTGCTGGATAACCATCTCTATGGCGCCGGTCATGAGGCCAAAGGTTGGTTCTGTCTCGATTTCGCTACAGGCGAGCAGCAATGGCAGGCCGCGGGCAAAGGATCGCTCACCTACGCCGACGGCAGACTCTACTGTCTCAACGAGAGAGGCACCATGCATCTCATCAAAGCCTCATCCGAGGCATGGGAAGAAGCGGGATCGTTTAAGGTTCCTCGCGGCGGCAGTGGCCTCTATTGGGCGCATCCGGTGGTGTGTGGGGGACGGCTTTATGTGCGGCATGGGGAGCGGGTTTTTGCCTACAAGATCGACAGGCCCTAGATGCCGTCCCAACCTGAACGCGAATGCCATGAGTTACCTGTCGCAGCAATGGCGGAAACACACATAAGAGCATGCATTACTTGCGTTTTACTTGGGCTTGGGGTACGCCTAAGATTCGAACACTGCCCGATCGCTTCCGCTCAATCAAGGCACGGAGCTGGTCGTTGACGCTTGCGCACGGTTCTGCTATGTAGAAAACAGAGGATGTACAGTGTGGCGCCATTTCTCGGACGGAATGAGGTGTTCATGACGAAAGCAGGAAAGCAGTCGGACCAAACCTACAAGGTCTTCGTATCGAGTATCTTTCTGGACAACCGGGAGCCGCGCATGGTCGTCGAGAATGCCATCCTGGAGACCGGGTGATCCGCGCCGGTGGCTGCGTCGGTGACGCTCGGTACTGCCGCGCTGCGTTCCGCTAGGGCGAGGACGCGGGGCACCGCGACCAGGCTCTCGGCTTTCGCCTCTCCACGTCGAAAGACAAGGATGAAGGGTGAAGGATGAATCTACGAACAGCCGTTTTTTCATATTTCATAATTCCTCCTTCATCCTTCATAATTCAGACTTCATCCTTTCGAGCAAACGGATGACATGTGCGGCCTTCGACTGAGAACGGACACCTGGGGGGCCAAGATTCTGCCACAACAGAATTAATTCGGCCACGAGCGAGGTGGATTAAATAGGGGAACGCCATTACAATGCGACTCGCCAATAGAGTTAGAAAGGAAACAAGATGGGAAAAAAGCCTCATTGGTACACCTCACTCTTTGTTTTGATGGGTATCTTGCTCACCCTCCCTACCGCCCCACTATGGGGCGCAAGCCGACCCAATATCATCCTAATCTATGCGGATGATTTGGGATACGGGGATTTGGGCTGCTACGGCTCGAAGCTCAATGCGACGCCGCACATCGACAGGCTGGCCACGGAGGGGATGCGCTTCACCGATTACTACTCGGCCAGCGGCGTTTGCTCGCCCTCACGCGGCGCGCTGCTATCCGGATGCTACCCGGCCCGCATCGGGTTTGATGTCTTCAACAAGGGCAAGTCGTGGGTCCTGTTCCCAGGCTATGCGGAGGGCTTCCATCCAGACGAAGTGCTGATGCCCGAGTTTCTCAAGGCCCGGGGATACGCGACCGCCCACGTGGGCAAGTGGCACTGCGGTGACCAGTTGGAGCACCTTCCCACGCGACACGGTTTCGACTCCTACTATGGCCTGCCCTACAGCAATGACATGGCGATCATGCCGCGGCGTCCAAACAGCCCGCCCCTGCCCCTGCTTAGGAACGAGGAGGTCATTCAGCCGCAACCCCGCCAGGCGCCACTGATCGAACGTTACACGGAAGAATCGGTCAGCTTCATCCGCAAGAATCGTAATACACCCTTCTTTCTCTACCTGGCGCACATGCACGTGCACTTACCTCACTACGTCATGCCTCACTTCGAAGCACAGTCGAAGAATGGCCGCTATGGGGCCGCGGTGGCCGCGATCGATTGGAGCACGGGCGTTCTCATGGCGGAACTGGAGCGTCTGGGGCTGTCAGAGAATACCATTCTCATCTTTACCTCTGACAACGGCAGTCGGGAGCAAGGTGAAGGGGGTGACAATGGCCCCCTGCGGGGACACAAAGGGCAGGTCTGGGAAGGTGGCATGCGGGTTCCCTGCATCGTGCGCTGGCCGGGCAAGATCGAGGCCGGCTCGACCTCAAGAGAATTGGTGACGGCCATGGATTTCTACCCGACACTGGCCGGCGTCGTGGGCCATGACAGGACGGGCGACGTGATACGCGACGGACACGACGTGAGCCCTATTTGGTTTGGTGAAGCGCTTGCCAAATCCCCCTACGATGCGTTCTTCTATTACCTGGTCGACGAGTTGCAGGCGGTCCGCGTCGGAAACTGGAAACTACGTCTGGGCCTGAAGCGGGGCCGACATGCCGACCCGGAAAAGATTGAACTCTACGACCTGGACGAAGACCTCGGCGAGACCACAAACGTGGCCAAGCAGCATCCCGACATCGTCGAGGATCTCTCCGCGCGGATGCAGAGGATGCGTGAGGATATCGGCGATGGCCTCCTCAAGATCAAGGGTCGCAATGAGCGTCCCGTGGCCATCTCGGAGAATCCCAAACCCCTGACCGAGTTCGATCCCGACTACCCCTATATCGAACCGAGCTATCTGTTGAATGAGGCGGGGTAATTATTGATGAATGGTGTGCGTAGCACCCCCTACGAGTGTATCGGTTTTAAAACTCGCCGTAGGCGAGATCTATTATGAACCACAGAGTACACCGAGTCCACAGAGGAAAGACAGAGGATAGTTGCTGCGATAGCATCTCTGTGACCTCTGAGTTCTCTGTGGTAAAAAACACCTGGCGTATGCCACAGGCATACAATGGTTATTAATGCAACGGCGGTCTAATAGACCATGAACAGTCTCATGACTGACGACCAAGAGAGAGACCCATCATGAAAACACACATTCAAATCGCATATGTCACCGTCATACTGCTGGCCTCGGTGGTGACTCGGACACAGGCCAAGGCGCCGAATATTCTGTTCATCCTGACCGATGATCAGGCCCCCCATACCCTCAAGGCCTATGGCAATTCCGTCTGTCAGACGCCGAATCTCGACCGGCTGTCCAGGGATGGCATCACGCTCACCGCGGCCCATCACATGGGGGCCTGGTCCGGCGCGGTCTGTACGCCCTCGCGCACGATGATCATGACAGGACGCAATGTCTGGCGTACGCAGGGCCTGCCGAAGGGGAACCGGAGGAACAATGCCCACACACCAGCCGAAGATCTCCTGGCATTGAAGCCCAGCGATCCGGCCTTTTACAGTATGCCCGCCCTCTTCAATCGGGCGGGATACGACACCTTCCGTACCTGCAAGAGGGGCAACAGTTACAACGGCGCCAATCGGCTCTTCACGGAACGCCACGACGCCGGCAAACGGGGTGACACCGACGAGACCGGCAGCAAATGGCATGGCGATCGCGTGATGGAGTATCTCAAGAAACGTCAAACCACACAGGACAAAGATCCCTTCCTGATCTATTTCGGCTTCTCGCATCCCCACGATCCTCGCAATGGCAGGCCGGAACTATTGGCCAAGTATGGGGCGTCGAACAGCGACATCCCCACCACGCCCAATCCTCAGGCCCCACCGCTGCAGATTAACTACCTACCAAAACATCCCTTTCATCACGGCCACCCGGGACTGCGGGACGAGGTCAAGGTGCAGGGCGTAATGACTAAACGCGATGAGGCCACCATCCGCAATGAACTGGGCCGAGAATACGCCTGCATCGAAAACGTCGACATCCAGGTGGGGCGGGTTCTGCGGCAGCTCGAAGCCATGGGGGAACTAGACAACACCTATATCTTCTTCACCTCGGATCATGGCATTGCCGTCGGGCGTCACGGCCTGACCGGAAAGCAGAACCTCTACGAGCACACCTGGCGCGTACCCTTAATCGTCAGGGGTCCCGGGATCCAACCGGGCAGCCGCGCGCCCGGCAATACCTACCTGATGGACGTCCTGCCGACGCTATGCGACCTGGCCGGTATAGAACAGGCGGCGACCATGGACGGCATCAGCTTCAAGCCCGTGCTCATGGGTCGGCGGGATAGCATTAGAGATGTCCTGTACGGCGTCTACTGTGGCGGCACCAAACCCGGTATCCGAGCCGTCAAGCATGGCCCATGGAAGTTGATCAAGTACGACACCCTCGACGGCCAAGTTCGTGAAACACAACTCTTCAACCTGGCCGAGAATCCGGACGAGCTGCTCAAGGAACACCACGATCCCGCGGTCGTGGCGCTCACCGGAAACCGACCGAAAGCCCATCAGCTCAACCTAGCCGGCGACCCCAGGTATGTGGGCAAGCTCGCGGAGATGGAAGCGCTCCTGCTGGCGGAGCAGATCCGCGTAGGTGATCCCTACCGCCTTTGGAATCAACCGGCCAAGATGGTGCAGTGAGGGACCGGAAAGGAAGAAAGACGATGATACGTAAATCCATCACGCTGGGGATCCTGCTACAGCTCAGTGTCCCATTGTGTGCCACACTCTTCGATTTCGATGCAACGGACCCCTCCGGAAAATCGCCACCAAGTGGATGGACGTGGAAGCGGGAGAATCCGGAGGGTTGGCGGCTGCGAGATGGCGGGTTGGAGATCAAGATCGAACCGGGAAATATGTGGGGCAAGAAAAACGATGCTAAGAACGTGTTGTTGATCCCTATCGCCGAAGACCTGCAAACGTTAGGTGCAGACGTCCAAGTCACATTGGCAAATTCACCCACGCGACGTTGGGAGCAGGTTGACCTGGTGTGGTACTACCGGGACAGCCACATGGTCAAGATCGGCTTGGAACTCGAGCATGGGAAGAACTCGGTGGTCATGGGACGCGAAGAGAACGATCGAACCCGTACGATCAAGATCGTCCCCATAGAAAGGGACAAGGTCACGGTCCGATTAAAGGTTTCGCAAGGGAAAGTGCGAGGGTACTACCGTCTTTCCAGGGAGGATGAATGGACAGACGTTGGGATCTGCGGTGAGCCGAGACCAGAGGGAAGCACTGACAAACCTCAGGTGAGTATCCAATGCTATCAGGGCGATCCGAAGAATCCGCACTGGGCACGCATTACCGATCTTAAGATCGATCCCATAGTCGAGACCGAGGCCCCCTAAGCATCTGGTGAATAATATCGTCTCTTTGCGCTAAGAGTGAGCCATAAAACCAAAGAACAGCACGCGCTGTTTGTACTCACTCTGTATCAGCTTGTGCCGCCTATAACACGCGGCATCGCCCTTACGTACCGTTCACAGGAATACTGTGTGCGTTTCCTGGTTCGAGCTTCGCTCGAATAGTGTATTTCACAGGAAGGATTGAAGGGCACGAAGGGCTGCCGCCAATCTGCAAGTGCCATCCGCCGCAGAAGGATCATCCGTATCGGCGTTAGCCCTTCCCTTTCTTCTTTTCTTCCCGTGTAATGATCCTTTGAGCGAAGCTCAAAATAATGGCAATTCTGTTTTCCTGTGAATGCCTACGAAATACGCCCAAAATCACAATGTGAAAATGACAAAAACGGGCAAGCCGCCGTTTCGAATTTCAGTCATTCCTATTTCGTGCTTGTTTCGAATTTCGATATTCGGATTTCGCTTTTGATCCGACTCAGGGCCGCAAGAATAGACCCGAGAGTCCGAAACATCTTCGGAAATGAGAGGTCTAGAGAAAAAGGTAACCGTTCACCGATCATTTCAAGCAAAAATGAACCGCAGAATATCGAACAAGGAATGTCCAATGGTGAAGTTACAGCGCCTCACAAGCAATCTCATCAGATTCTGTCTTCCAATTCTTCTGTGCCGTCTTAAACGCTGATCACTAAGATTGATATCAATTCGTCGTTCTCCTGAATCACAGTGTGGAGTTTCGTTGGCGAGTCGATGAGCCATTCCGTGCGATCAAACTCACAGTCCTTCGACAATCTGCTGTTCCTTGTTCGATATTCTGCGGTTCAACACACCCCTGTCATCACTTGGCAATCCCATACACCGTGAACGGCCTCATACCCTCTCCGGGATCTCATACTTCTTGCGATAGTCACGCTTCACCAGTTCGTTGGCCCGAGCATGGTCAATGAACTTTTCGGCAGTGGCATCATATTTAAGCGTCTGATTGCCTACGCGATGCGCGATGTTCGCTAAATGCAGCATCGAGCAACTCGGGTGCAGCACTTCTACATCGGCATTAGGGCGTTTTCGGCTCTTGACGCATTCGATGAAATTCTGCTGATGCGGGGCATCCGGGAACCGGCCATACATCTTGTCGACGATTTTGCCGCCGCTTATGGTCACGATCCATCCACCGCCATGGCGACCGATGGTCATCATTCGTTCCGAACCATAAATCTCGATTCGCGTGGCGTTCTGGGTCCAGTAGGGCAGTTCGTCGTTTCGCCTGATCGTCCCGGTCGTTTTCCGCATGTATCTCGGATAGTTGGAGTGCTCAAACGTCATCACAAAATCATCGAACTCGAAGGCGACAACATGCAGGTCCGGTACTTCGGAATCGTCCCCTCTATGGGCGAGCCGCCCCCCCGAACTGCTCACAGATTTCGGTGCCCCGGGATTGCCCATCAGCATCATCGCCAGGTCCAACTGGTGGATGCCGTCATCGGCAAGGTCTCCGCCGGAGTAGTCCCAAAAGTGGTGCCATCCTCCTTTGAACACTCTCTGGTGGTAGGGCCTCACGGGAGCGGGGCCGCTCCAGGCATCCCAGTCCAGCCCAACCGGTTTGGTTCCCGGGTCACCTAACTTGAAGGCTCCACCCGGTTTCAAATTGAACACCTTGACCAGATGGATGGCGCCCAGTTTTCCGCTTTGAACATACTCTCGAGCCGCGTGGTTGTAAGGGGCGCTGCGGTTTTGCGTGCCGACCTGCAGTATGCACTTATACTTCCTGGCCGCTTGGATCATCTTGCGGCTCTCCCAGATGTTGTGCGCGTGGGGCTTTTCTACATACACATCCTTCCCCGCCTGACACGCAAACACACTGGCAGGCCCATGCCAGTGATCCGGGGTGGCAATGACGACGGCCTGGATGGATTGATCGTCGAAGACCTGCTGCATGGTGGCCGCCGACGAAGGTGTGCGACCTTGCTGGACCGCGGCCAGCTCTTGGGCGACCAGGGCACGGCGTTCTGGGTGGAGGTCACAGACGGTGGCTAGGTGGGCACCGTTTTCGATGAGGCCGCGAGCGACGATTCGGCCGCGTCCACCGGCACCAATCAGGGCAAAACTGATCCGCTCGTTCGCACCCAACACGCGTTGCGGCTTGATCGTGGAGAGCGATGACGCTGCCACGATTGTCGAAGTAGTTGATATGCATGTCGTCTTCAGAAAGCGTCTTCTAGTGATCTGCTTCATTTCATGACCTCCTTAATACTGTGTCTCACGTGGCAGCTTCGCCCCAACGGCTTTGAGATGCCGGGTGAGCTTTGCACGCAGTTCCTGAACCTTTTCCGGTAAGTCCTGTGCCAGATTCTTGGTTTCCGCCAAGTCTTCCTTCAGATTATATAGCTCATCGATCCCCTCATAGTAATGGATCAGTTTCCAATCGCCCGATCGGATGATGCTATAGGGTCCGGGAGAATGGCGATAATGGGGAAAGTGCCAATAGATGGCATCACGATCGAGGGCGGTCGTCCCTCCCGAGCGGACATGCTCCATCAGGGACACGCCGTCTATCGCCTGTGACCCAGCGTTCACCTGGGTGGCCTGTAGGATGGTGGGGAGGATGTCCACACTGATCACCGGCTCGTGCGACAGTGTCTTGGGTTGGACCACACCCGGCCAGTGCACAATGAAGGGGACACGGATGCCGCCTTCATAGGGGTAGCCCTTGCCTGAGCGCAGGGGGGCATTGTCCGTGGGGCGCCCTTTTTGATCCAAGCCTCCATTATCAGAGGTAAAGATGACCAGAGTATTCTGGGTGAGTTGATACTCTGCCAAGGCAGCCATGATGCGCCCCACCGCGTCGTCCACACTCTCGACCATAGCGGCATATTTGGCATCTGTCTGATTCGTTTTGATTTTGGCTTGATACTTGGCCGTGACCTCGGCCTTGGCCTGGATGGGTGTATGGACGGCATAGTTCGCCATATAGAGAAAGAAGGGATTGTTGCGATTTCTCCGAATAAACTCTACTGACTCATCTGCTTCACGATCACTTAGGTACTCTCCCGGTTTCCGGGACGGGAGAAAGGGAATTCCCTCGGTGAGTCTCCTGTTTTGGTAAGGGTCAAAATAGCTGGGCGGCTGTCCATAGTCACACCCTCCGTAATTCTCATCAAAGCCCTGGGCAGTGGGATACCAGTCGTCGTCGCCCAAATGCCACTTACCGATATGGCAAGAGCGGTATCCCGCCGGCTTAAGCATTTCCGCGAGGGTAAGCTCTGAATGCTCCATCCAATAGGGATTCGGTGGACACCAGAGCTTGCCATTTGGCCTACGCACATATTCGGTGGGATTGGCTGCCGGCGTCCCTATCCCACCCCGCTGAAACCGGGCTCGAATCCAGTCCGTCACACCAACACGCGCCGGATAGCGTCCCGTCATGACCGCCGCACGTGTCGGCGAACACACGGCACAGGCCGCATAGGCATTGGTAAAGCGCATGCCTTGGGCTGCCAAACGGTCGATATTAGGGGTTTCATAGTAGGTACTGCCCTGACATCCCAAATCCATCCAACCCAGATCATCCACCAGGATAAGCACGACATTCGGACGCGGGGCCGATGAAACCGTGTCGGAGGCCCATGCCAGTCCGGCCGGCAAAACGAACATAAGACAGAAATAGACAATGCAGTTTCTCATGGCACGACTCCTGTGCGCTGGACCTTATCAATGGTACGGTCATCATCATACCCAATTAAGAGAGAGGGCGCATGCATGATCTCGATCATACGCAGTCGGTCGTCGAGTGGGTAGTCGTTTTCATAGAGGAGGTCCGAGATTCTCATCGTGCCCCCCTATGAGCCTGTCGGAGAATTCGATCTGGCTTCGAGCGGCCCTTTTTCTTGAATCGTTTTATCTGCTGCTGTCGCAGCAACGGTCGGATCAAGGCAGCCGCAGTTGTCCGCCTGGCTGCATCCGGCTGCATCGACGATAGAACCAACATCGCCTGCTTCGCCGTCTTTGCCAGGCGAAAGAATTGCTCGCTCTCGGGCCGACGAGGTAATTCTCCGACAGGCTCCTGGAAGACCGATTCGACGGTTCCCTCTTGATCCACCCTCTCCCCATGGGTATAACCTCGCTTCTGGTGGAAATCAATTCCTCTTTCTTTTGAGTCCAGCATGAGTAGAAGTCGTCCCAAGACATGTTTTGCAACGAGATTGAGCGAAGAGTCCGTGGTCAAGGCGGAGGTGAAGAAGGCTCGGAGGCGTACTGAAGTACGTCGAGAACCTTTTTTGCCGACAACGCCCCTCCACGGACTTTACAGCCCATCGCAGTCGAAAGAGTTTTCGGGATGACTTCAAGTCCCCCCAGCATCTGCAAACGATACTTCGGTTTCGATTCGTTTCGACCGCCCCAGGGCGAAGTGATCGACCATGTGCTATCGGGTCGCCACGCGCTGCTCATTATGCCGACCGGCGGTGGCAAGTCGCTCTGCTACCAGGTACCTGCCTTGACCCTGGCCGATCGTAAACGCGGTTCAGGCGGCATGACCCTGGTGATTTCTCCCCTGATCGCATTGATGAAGGATCAGGTGGATGCGCTGCACGATCGGGGGGTGGATGCGACCTTTATCAATTCCTCCCTAGACCGCGGGCAACGCCTCAAGAGATATGAAAACGTCGCCAAGGGGAAGTACGACCTGCTCTACGTGACCCCGGAACGCTTTCGCAAGCCGGATTTCCTCGACGTCCTGGCCAAACGCCAGGTCCATCTGCTGGCCGTGGACGAGGCGCACTGCATTAGCGAGTGGGGGCACGATTTCCGGCCCGACTACACGCGTCTGGCCCACATCCGCCAGACCCTCGGCAACCCCACCACGCTGGCGCTGACCGCCACGGCCACGCCGGAGGTCCAGCGAGACATCGTTCAGCAACTTGGCCTGGAACCCGGCCAGGTCAAGCGATTCCACGCGGGCATCGAACGGCCCAACCTGCATCTGGAGGTGCTGGACGTCTGGGGAGATGACGACAAGCTAAAGTGCATCACCGAGGTCTACCGCGAGCACCCCGGCAGCGGTATCGTCTACTTCACGCTCATTAAGACACTAGAGCACTTCAGCGACCGACTGCTTGCCTTGAAAATCCCTCATCTGATTTACCATGGCCTACTCGATCGCCAGAAGCGCAAGTCCGTGCAGAATCGGTTCATGTCGGAGTCCGGCCACCTGGTGTTAGCGACCAACGCCTTTGGTATGGGCATCGACAAGGAGGCCATCCGCTACGTCTTGCACGCGGATATTCCTGGATCGATGGAATCTTACTACCAGGAAATCGGCCGCGCCGGACGCGACGGCAAAGATTCGATCTGCCGGCTGCTCTATGACGAGCGTGATCTCGCGACCCAGATGCAGTTCATCGAGTGGGAAAACCCCAGTGCAAACTTCTATCAAACCCTCTATCACTTCATCGAACGTCATTTGGAGAAGATCAACGCCTTTGGCCTGGAGTGGTTGGAGGAACAAATTCACACCAGGCGAAATCGCGGACGTCAACTGGACACCTCCCTGGCTATGTTGGACCGCTGGGGTGTGATCGAAGGGTCACTCGACCCCTTGCAGATCGAGTTGACCGGCCCCTTACCCGAACGCCTGGCCAGTCAGGACCATCTCGACGTCAAACTCAAACGCGACCAGCAGAAACTCTATGCCCTGCTGCAATACGTAAAAACCAAAGAGGACCGGAAAGGGTTTATCCATCATTACTTTGGCTTGGACAGCGAAGGGTAGTCACTTTTTTTTCAAACCGCGAAAGGCACGAAATATACGAAGCTGGCGCATAGTCGTGTTGTTTTCACGCAGAGATCGCCGGGATCGCAGAGACTTTGTTTGGGCCGCAGGCAGAACACAGAGATTCTGTTTTGACAGAAAGATATGGAGTGCTGTCGCAGTGCCATTGGTACCGGAAACCTGTGATTCTGCGGGCAAAGGGACCGGCAAGAAAACAGCGGCTTCCGTGGTTCAATCCTGGATGCGATAGCAGCATTATTAAAGAACCACGAAATATCTTGGACTTTTGAATGGCCAATTGCACCCCATCTTCGATCGCTTCTCAATCGCGAAAACGGCGGCTTCCTTGGAGCAAAGCTGGCTGCGACAGCAGCATACAAAGCATCTCAAGCAATCCGCGACGTAGGACAGCTACTCCTGTGGTTTCGCTCAATCGGGCGCGACCCAATATGGGGCACACTTGGACCCCAAATTGTCCAACTTGTTTCTTGCCGATCCCAAAGATTGAATGGGCCGAATTCATTTATAAATATCGTGAAGAAGCCAGGATGGATGTTCTCAAATACAGTGAAACCTTCTATAATCCAGTACGCCGTCATTCCTCCTTAGGGAACGGCCTTCTATGAATCAAAAAGAAAAGGACAGAACCAAGTGAGCAGTGTTTTGGTTAAGCAAGAGACTATTCAATACGTGGAGGTATATCACGATGATTGATCCTGTGCCCATCTCAAGAACTGGCTACAAAAAACTTAAGGAGGAATTAAACCGACTTGAGAAAGAGGAACTGCCTGAGGTCAGGAAAGCTGTTGCGGCAGCACGTGAAGATGGCGATTTAAAGGAAAACGCTGCGTATACTTACGGGCGTCAGCGGCAGGGCTTTATAGTAGGGCGGATTGGTGAATTGAAGGGAATACTGAGCCGGGCAGATATCATTGATTGCACAAAAGTTAAATGCGATCGGGCGGTGTTTGGGACTATTGTGTCTCTGTTGGATTTAGATACTGAAGAAAAGGTGACCTATCAGTTACTTGGTTCTGATGAGGCTGATTTTAGTACAGGAAGTATTTCAGTTGACTCACCAGTAGGACGTTCTATTCTTGGACACGCGGTAGGGGACAAGATGTCGGTAAAAATTCCTCGCGGTGACCGGCATTTGGAGGTGATGGACATTACGAGGTCAAAAGTTGAATAAGCCTATTCATCCTATACCGTTGCTTCATAAAACGCACGCGAGATAGTACCTATTCCGTGGTTTTCCAAATCATCAGACGCTGTTATAGACTTCCAGGCCCTTGGCTGCAGTGCCCGTAACTCTGTGGAACCAATCACGAATCGCCTGCCGGGCTGGTATGTCCCGGAGAACCCACGTGTCAGTATGTTCTCTGAAGCCTCCGGTCAGGAAGGTAAAATTGCCCGAGGGGTAGACCTCTTCGAGATAGGTCCGGGTTGCCGCGACAGCTCTTTCACTCCCGTCGCTGATAAGCTGAGGTCTATTGCCCAAGCGTTTCAGACGGGCCAAGGCAGAGTCGGGATCCTTGTCCGCATAGGGCCAGGCGTCCAGTACGCCATCGTAATGGCTGTGACATATGAAACCGCACCACAGAGAAGCGATCTCATCATCTCGCAGTCCAATGTAGTTACAGGCGATGGCCCCGCGGGAGAATCCAGCCAGTATGATGGCATTGGGATCCCCGCCATAATCCTTGCAGATGCGCCGAACCGCGCTTTTGCAGTACGCAACAGTGGCGTCCACATCTCCCCACCAGGTGACGGCATTGCGTTTTTTCTTCTTGTCCACAAAGGGCATGCACACCCAGATAACACCCTTGCCGCCGGAAATCCCGTATCCCAGACTGCTTCCCTCAACCGTTCCCATGCTGCTTTTGTATTTGTTGCCCGCGTATTCCACGATCACGGGATAGGTCTTCCCCTCTTGCCAATCCGTGGGCAAATAGAGGAGATGATATACATCGCTTCTCTCATAGCCCCGGTTGAACTGACGAACTCGCGTGCCGGGCGTAGGCTCGCCCTGAGTCGCTGGCGGAACAACCAGATCCGCGGGAATCGTTTCAACATAGACGTCGGCAACGCTGACCCGAGCAGAGATCGTCACGATGACAAGTAACCATGCGTGTTTCAAGGTTCGGCCCCTATTCGGGCTCCCGTTCCGGTTGTCCATTTCATGTTGATGTGCTCTGTTATCTGCCGAATGAGTCCTCTGCCTCTACCTTGCGTGACTACTGGGCTCCCATGACCTTCAGTGTCTTTATCCTGCCGAACATCGAGGGACCATCCGAGGGAATGCGCTCCTCGCTATAGGTAAACTCACCCGACTGGGTCTTCCGCACCTCTATCTTGCGCAGGGAAAAGTTTCCTTTCATGTAATCGAAGCTCTTGCCATCGTCTTCATAGAGTTCGTAGCTTCCCTTGGTACTGCCGTAGAGACGCAGTTCCAGGTCACAGCCGTAGGCCTGGTCCGTATTCGATATGGTGCGGGCTAGGAGCGGAATCACCGCGCCCCGTTTGACGAAGAGCGGCATGCGATCGCCTGTTTCCGCGGCGCTGATGGTGATGTTCTCCTGGCGACCGCCCACGTGACGTCCCGTGTGGAAGTCATACCAGTCCCCCGCCGGGAGTTGCACCTGTCGTTCGGTGGCGTACTTCTCATAGAAGGGGGCCACCATGATGGAAGGACCAAACATAAATTGGTCGTTGCGCTCGACGATCCGGGCCTGGGCATAGGGATTGGCCTCGCCGTCGAGTTGGTCCTGGATCACGGTGACCTTATCGGCAGAGGCGTCCCCGCCTTCAAGGATCATGGCCCGCATGGGAGGAATGCCCTTGAAGGTGTAGTCGGCAAAGGCGGTATACAGATAGGGCAGCAAACGCAGACGCAGTTCCACACTTTTGCGTACGGCATCCGTCACTTCGGGATAACTCCAGGGCTTCTTGGCCGAGGCCCAGGCATTGAGCATGGCCAGAGGCGAGAAGCAACTGGTCTGAATCCGGTTGAGCCATTCTCGCCCGTTACGGGCACTCCGGGTTTCCGGGGCCCAGAGGATGCCGCAGAGGCTGGCGGCCGAGAGGCCGGTGATGTACTGGGCGTGGCTGTAGGAGTCACTGTAGATGGCAAAGGGATAGCCGGACGCCGCACCATTACTGGCCCGGACCAGGCCGTAGGTGCGCACGTTGCGTTTCTGAAAGAGATCCTGGTAGAGCATACGCTGCATCAGCAGACCGTAGGTCTGCCGCATGGTCTCACCCGAGGTACCCGAGGGAAAGGTCGCGTGGTCGGGCCAAAGCCAGAAGTCATAGCCGTCCACCTCGTCGATCTTGTATCCACTGATGCCGATGGCAATGTGATCCTGGGCGTGCTGCTCGGTCAGGAGCTTGCGGGCTGCAGGCAGGGTATAGTCGGGCACCAGGCCCAGCCAGACCAAATGAGATCCAGAGAGAGGGTACATAGACTTGTAGAGGCGAGCCGCCGGCGAAATGTAGGGATTCTCCCAGAGGTTCAGGCGAACGCCCTGATCAAGCAGCTCCCGGGCAAACCCAGATGGGTCGGGAAATCGCCGCCTGTTCCACTCGAAGGTACAGGGATAGGATTTGGTCATCCAGCCTGGCTCCAGGCCGATGACGTCCAGGGGAAAGTTCCGCCGGGCGAACTCTGCAATCTCCGCTCGGGTCTGGTCTGCGCTAAACTTGGCCGGGACTCGATGCCAAAAGCCCAGTCCCCAGAGTGGCGGCAAGACACCACCCCCACAGTAGAGGTTATAGCGCTGCACGATCTCCAACAACGAAGTGCCGGAAAAGACCAGTAGCTCTAGGCCTCGACCCTGAATGCGAGCCTCAACCGCGTCACTGGCCGGCTTTGCCTGCCAGCGACCCGGTTGCTTCTCGTCGGGCATGGGGTTGCGATCAACCGGCAAAGGATTGTGGGGCGAATCTTTTCGGTTGCCAATCTGGGCATAGACCTTCAGGAAGCGAGCCGTGTTGAAGAAGACGCCGTAGCCCCGGCTGGAGAGGTAGAAGGGCACGGGCGCATGGGTACGTCCGCCCCCTTTGGCCCAGTGATCTACGTTGAGGTTTAATATCTTGCCACTTTTGCGCAAGCCGTCGTATTGCAGACCGAAGCCGTAGAGTTTTTCATCGGCTCCCGTGGGAATGCGCAGCATGATCTCCTGTCGGTCCGTCTGCAAAAACTGGATAGTCCCCGCGGCAAAGGGAAACTTGGCCGAGGGCAAGGCCTTGAGCGCCTCCAGGCGTGGAGACTGAGCCGCAAGATCCGTATAACGCACCTCCTCCGTCATGTCGCCGATGGTCCCCCGCCACACACCGGCGGCGCACGCTTCCCAGTCAGTCAAGGGCTTCAGGTCCTCTAACCCGACCGCCGAGATGGAACCTACGACTACGGATACCATCCATGTCCAAGAGATCTTTCTCATCATGTTCTGTCTCCTCTAGTGCTTCATCTCTCTAACAACTTCTGATCGATAGTGGGTGCGAACAGCAATTGATACAACATGGATGCTAGTAAGGACACGTAGGTGTGCTCCGCGCACCGAAATGCCGTTTCGCGCAAAGCCGCAAAGGCGTAAAGAAAAAACTCCCCCTCTCGGCAGGTCTTGGCGCCTTTGCGTCTTGGCGCGCGACAATGAATGGCGTACGTAGCATGCTCAACGACCGAGCGTTATCAGTCGAGCACTTCTACGCGGATGTTGCGAAACTCGAGCAGTCCATTCTCCCCCTGGATGCCGATATGGCCCGACCGGTTCTTGATA
>JADFHU010000030.1 GCA_022567055.1 Planctomycetota bacterium | reverse complement strand
CACACCCTTCTTGAAGGCGAAAATTGGTGGGTACTGGCCCACGCTACACGGACTATAGGGGAGGATTTCTTATCCATTTGCGGCTTGGGGTTCCCAACGGCAAAAGAAGTGACGTTGAAGGCTGAGGGCGTCAGAATCCGCACGAAAGAAAGGGGCAAAGTGGCGATTGGCTAGGTCGTCGCGTCGAGGCGGCATGCCTGGTTCGCTTCCTCCATGAGATGTCCAAAAAGCGGACAAAACCGGCCAGATCACTTTTTTGTGACGAAAATGTAACGAAGCCCGCGTGCGATCTCCCGATACGTGACTCGTCTGCGTTGGATCAGGGATGACGGTGTCTCCGGCCGGGGTGTCCAAGCGGCGCTCCGTGGGCCGAACACATCATTCGGATAAACTAGATGTATTTCGATAAGAACTCATCCCCGCCGGAAATAAGGGGTTGAATGTGTCGATGTTCCGACTTAAGATGCGGTGGCCAGTTTCTGGTGTGGCTAGCGATCAAGTGGTATCCGTATCGGACAATCCTTTTCTAAAACACTAAGGAGTAAGCAGTAATGACCCCAAAAGACTTTTTCAAGTTTGCTGAGAAACACAAGGCCAAGATGATGGATCTGAAGTTTTGTGACTTGCTGGGCACGTGGCAACACTGCTCTTATCCCATTGAAATTCTCGGCGAAGATATCTTCACGGATGGTTTAGGATTCGATGGTTCCTCGATTCGCGGCTGGCAGGAAATTCACGAATCGGACATGCTGGCGGTCTGCGATCCCGCCACCGCGGTGATCGATCCTTTCTTTGCGGAACCGACGGTCAGTGTTCTGGCGAACATCGTCGATCCCGAGACAAGACAGCCCTACGGCAAGTGTCCGAGGACGGTCGCGCAGAAGGCCGCCGAATATCTAAAGAATAATGACAAGGTCGATGCCGACATTTGCTATATCGGTCCCGAACCCGAGTTCTTTATCTTTGATGAGGTTCGCTACGAGCAGAATCAGCACACCGGCTACTATCAAGTGGATTCCGTAGAGGGGTCATGGAACTCCGCCCGTTTCGAAGAACCCAACCTGGGATACAAGCCCAGTTACAAGGGAGGCTACTTCCCCGTCAGCCCCACCGACACCTATCACGATCTCCGGGGCGCGATGGTGTATGAGCTGATGAAGTTGGGCATACGCGTGGAAGCGCACCATCACGAGGTGGCCACCGCCGGTCAGGCGGAGATCGACATGGAATACGCCGAGCTGACCAAGATGTGCGACAATTTTATGTGGTACAAGTATACGATCAAGAATGTCGCGCGGCAAAACGAAAAGACGGTGACCTTCATGCCCAAGCCGATCTTTGACGACAATGGTTCCGGCATGCACGTCCATATCTCGCTCTGGAAGGGTGACGAGCCCATCATGGCAGGCGATGGATATGCCGGCATGAGCGAGTTGGCGCTCAAAGGCATCGCCGGTCTCTTGAAGCATGCCCCGGCGCTCTTGGCCTTCGGCGCCCCCACCACCAACAGCTATCGCCGCCTGGTGCCCGGTTTTGAGGCACCGGTGAATCTGGTCCTGAGCGCACGGAACCGGTCCGCCGCCTGCCGCATTCCCATGTACAGCAACAGTCCCAAGGCCAAACGCGTCGAGTTCCGCTGCCCGGATCCGACGGCGAATGGCTACTTGCTCTGGTCGGCCATGCTGATGGCCATGATCGACGGCATTGAGTCTGATCTGCCTCTGCCAATGTCACTCGACAAGAACCTGTACGAACTCCAGGGCGATGAATTGGCGAACATCCCGAAGGTGCCGGGGACCTTGGCGGAATCGATTGATGCCCTGGAGGCCGATCACGCCTACCTGACCGCGGGCGGCGTCTTTGATGAGAGCCTGATCCAGTCGTTTATCAACTGGAAGCGTGAAGAGGAACTCGACCCGATGGCACTGCGGCCCCATCCCTACGAGTTTCATCTCTACTACGATAGCTAAACCTTGATCTGGCCCTTATTGCCGGCGGATTCAAGAGCGCTTGCGAAACTTTAAAAGAGCAGTTCGTGCGGAATCGCACGGACTGCTTCTTTATTTTACCACCTCCATGTCCGCGCCTAGGCCAGTCATCAACGCCACGAAGTCAGGAAACGTCACACGCATGGCCTCCGCCGTGTCCACCGTCAGGGGGTCCTCCAGTCCGAGGCCAGCCAGTGCCAACGCCATGACGATGCGATGGTCGTGCCATCCTTTGACCGGCTGGGCCTTGAGTGTGCTGCCTCTGACAATCAGTCCATCGGGGAGTTCTGCAACATCGGCGCCCAGCTTGGCCAGTTCCAAGGCCATGCAGTGAATGCGGTCCGTCTCTTTGTATCTGGCCTGGGGGCAATTCAGGAGTTTCGTGGTGCCTTGGGCGAAGGCCGCGGTGACGGCCAGAGCGGGTAGAGCATCCGGTGTATTGTTCATGTCGATCTCAGTGCCGGTCAGGGCCCGGCCCCGGACCAGGACGGCATCATCTCGAACGGTGATGTCGGCGCCCATGGCTTGCAGGTAGTCGACGACCGCCTTATCGGGTTGACAGTCCCCAAAATCGAGGCCTTTTAGATGGACTTCTTTTCCGAAGAGGGCGGCCCCGCAGAGGAAGAAGGTCGCACTGGAGAAGTCGGCCGGCGCCGCCATGTCAAAGGCCGTGTAGTGCTGACCACCCTTGATGACGAAGTGCTTGAGCCCGTCGTTTGTGTACTCGATGTTTTGCTGCGTCAGCCAGTCCAGGGTGATCTCAACATAACCCGGTTCATTGAGCAGCGTCAGATGGATTTCGGTGTCTCGGCGGGCCAGCGGCGCGCAGAGGAGCAGGCTGGTCAAATACTGACTCGTAGAGGCCTCCAGGTCCGTGTGGCCACCCTCGAACCCGCCGCTTATCCTGACCGGCGGCTTGCCGTTGCCCTTGACGCTTTTGCATCGGGCGCCCAGATTCTCCAGGGCGCTGAGCAAGGGTCCGATGGGCCGGTCTTGGATTTGCTGATCCCCGGTAAAGGTGCAGGTCTGATCGGCCGAGGCCAAACTCGCAGATCCCACGGCGATCCGCAACGTGGTGCCTGAATTTCCGACGTCAATGGTCTCCTTGGGAAGCGTCGGTCTCGATCCCGTCCCGATGACCGTCCACCGTTGGCTATTCCCTGTGTCGATGGAGGCGCCCAACATGCCGTAACACCGGGCCGCGGACAGGGTGTCCATGGATATCAGGGGTCGGCGTATCGTGCTCTGGCCTTCGGCCAAGGCGGCGATGGCCACCATACGCACCGTGTGGGATTTTGAGGCGGGAATCTGCACGGATCCATGCAACTGAGATTTTCGGGCGACGAGATTCATACCGTGTGAATGATGTCGATTAGGAACTAGCTAGACTTGGGCGGCTGCTTGATTCACCAGAAAGAGGACGGCCATTCTTACCGCCATGCCGTTTTGGACCTGTTGCAGGATGACGCTGTTGGGCCCGTCTGCGACCTCGCTTTCAATTTCGACACCCCTATTGATGGGACCCGGGTGCATGACGATGATGTCTTTCTTGGCCCGCTTCAGGCGTTCGACGGTGAGGCCAAAATAGCGTGAGTATTCCCGGATGGAAGGAAAGGCATTGCCGCCTAAGCGTTCAAACTGTATGCGAAGCATGTTGATGACATCGACTTTTTCCACGACCTCGTCCAGGCAATAACTGACCTGGACGGGCAGTTGCCTGACGTCCGGTGGCAAGAGGGTCGGCGGTGCCACGAAGGTGACCTGCGCACCGAGTTTGGTCATGGCCCACATGTCACTGCGAGCCACACGCGAATGGGCAATATCCCCAACGATAGCGACACGCAGCCCTTCCAGGGAGCCTCTCAATTTGCGAATCGTGTAGATATCCAGCAAGGCCTGGGTGGGGTGTTCGCAGAAACCATCGCCGGCGTTGACGACGCAGGCGTTGATGTTCTTGCTCAGCAGCTTGGCGGCCCCGGCGGCGGTATGCCGGATGACGACGATGTCGATGCCCATGGCCTCGAGGTTCTTGGCGGTGTCCAGCAGGGTCTCCCCTTTGCTCAGTGAACTCGATCCCTTGCTAAAGTCAAGCGTGTCGGCGCTCAGACGATGGGCGGCCAAGGTAAAGCTGCTGCGCGTCCGTGTGCTGTCTTCAAAAAAGAGATTGACCATCACCTTCCCCCGTAGCGGAGGCGCTTTCTTGACGGACCGTGTGCTAATCTGCTCGAATCCCTCGGCCGTGTCCAGGATGTAGGTAATCTCTTCTCTGCTGAGTTCCCTGAGACCCAGCAGATGTTTGCGTTGCCACTGAAACGGTTGGTGCTTCTTCTTGAGGGGTGGATCCATGCCACTGTGTCGTTTCGTGGCTCTCGGGTGACTCTTAGAGATTGGCATCAAACACTGCCCCTATTCCACAACCACTTCATCTCTTCCATCCGATTCAACGAGACTGACGCGTACGCGTTGATTGGGCCGTACATCGGTGCTGACGCAGGTATAGTCCGGCTGGATCGGCAATTCTCTGCCGCTACGTTCCACCAGGACGGCCAGGCGGATCGCGCGGGGCCTTCCCAGATCGATTAAAGCGTCCAGCGCCGCGCGAATGGAGCGGCCCGTGAACAGGACGTCATCGACCAGGATAACGGTCTTGTCGTCCACGTTGAAATTGATTTCTGTTGTCCGTACCCGCGGCTGCCCGTTTCCCTGGGGCGAGTTGAGATCGTCGCGGTAAAGCGTAATGTCCAGCGTGCCACAGGGTATCCTCTCTTGATATCGGTCGGCCAGGAGATGAGTTAGGCGTTGCGCCAGTACCTCGCCTCTGCTACGGATACCCACGACCGCCAGAGCAGCGGCGTTGTCGGTGTCTAACCGGACCTGATCGGCCAGGCTGGCCAGGACCGAACTGATTGTCTCAGCATCCAGAATGACCTTCATACTCTTAGGTAATCCTCTAAGGGGCGGAACAGATGCAACAGCGCGAGTATAGCAATGCGAATTTGGGAAAGCAACCATTTCTGGCCGATCCCGGCCTGGCGGCAGCGATGCACGAAACCCACAAAAGTTCCCTATAAAGTGGAAAAAAAGAGACGGTGACAGGATGCCCAGGCAACGGGCACATAAAACCATCCTCTGGTCCGATTCGTTCACTTCTTTCTGAGACCCTGGCTCTCAATACTGAAAAGGCCATGAGAGCGTCCGAAAACTCGGCGAGGGCCTTGCCTCGATATCCTAGTTCTGTTATCATTGACCCATCGATTCGGCGGCGCGAGTTGTAGTGCAAGTTTTCCTGGACACCGAGATTCAGGGATGACTGATAGCGTTTTGTTGGCCGGGGTGGTGCGTTCTCGATGGTCCAATCCATCAAAAAAACGGTGATTGATGTGTGCAGGACATGCCTGTCTATGCTGCTAGTGCAGGCCTGTTTTTACACCTGGGCCGCGCACGCACAAGCGCCCCCCTTTCCCCAAAGCCTCAGTACCGTCGGCATTCATGACCTAAGGGCCTTGGATCCAACCTTGACAGGGCAGGGCGTTCGTTTTACGATTGTGTCACGCGCCGAGACCTACCACAACGGTGAGAGCCTGAATGACTACCGACCGAACCTGGCGCACCGGAGTTTGAGCAATAGCGACATTGCTTTGCATGATGGAGTGTCCGCCTCAGCGGGAATTTCGTCTCATTCCACGGCCGTTTGCTCCATTCTGTTGGGTCAGGATGAGGCGGGATACAACGAAGAGATAGGCGCCTTCCAGTATCAGGGGATTGCGCCCGCGGCGCAGGCGGATGTGTACGAACTCTTGTATTTTATGGGGGAGGTTGTCTGGCAGCAGAAGGCTGAGCCCTTGGACATCATTTCCGCCAGTTGTGGATGGGACTTTGAGGACTGGTATACCCGAGGGATTGAGGCCCTGATCGAACATGAGGGGGTCTTGGCGATCGCCAGCATCGGTAATGGGACAGATGCCTTTCAGGCTGTCCTCTACCCCGGCGCCTCTGCCAATGTCATCGGCGTGGGTGTGGTGGATTCCGTCGATAGCGATAGTCTTGGCATCCGGGTCGCTCATTTCGGACTGGCCCATCCCGAGCACTCCAGCTGTGGCCCCACCGGCGATGACCGGAGCAAACCAGATTTGGTGGCACCAGGCAACTGTCTGGCCGCCAGCGCCGATGACGCCCATTCCTACGAGGTGACGGGCAACGCCTCGAGTTTCGCAGCACCGCTGGTGGCGGGCATAGCGGGGTTGCTGGTTCAGAAGGCAAGACAGGAACCGGAGCTGAGCGCTGCAGTCTCGCCTGACGGCGGTAACTGCGTCATGAAAGCCCTCCTCCTGAATTCGGCCACCAAACTTCCGTATTGGCATAAGGGAGAACTGAACTTTGAGGATGATCACAGGGTGCCACTGGACTATGCACAGGGTGCCGGCATGGTGAATGGTGTCGAAGCCTATCTTCAATTGACGGCGGGTCGGCAGGCACCCGGTCCGGTTACCGACAGGGGTTGGGACCTCAATGAGTTGGGCACAGCGGGTCAGATGGCTCATGTCTATGCCTTGACAGTGGATGATCCCAATGAGGACTACATCACCGCGACCCTGGTCTGGAATAGGCACTACGAGCCGGCCTTTCCCTTTCAGCCGCTCTTCGGTAAGAATCACGATCTGGCCCTGGAGCTATGGGCCGTGGATGCAAACGACCCCACCAGGTACATGCGAATCGACTACAGCGATAGTGCGGAGGACAATGTAGAACACCTCTACACAAAGTCTCTGCCCGGCTTCACCGAGTATCAACTCATCGTGCTGCTTCATCAGCCCGTTCCCTCTGAGGGGCAAGAGGCGGGGCCTTCAGCGGAGGCCTGGGAACGCTACGGCATCGCCTGGAATACTGCGGCCGGTCACGACGAGAAGGACATTCGTTGGCACGATCTGAATTCGGACGGCGTTGTCGATGACGCGGACGTTCGACTTCTGGAAGAGACCGTGGCAAGAAGGGCCGGGGAGACCCGCGGCACCTACACGATTGGGGATGTCAATACGGATGGTAAGGTTGACATGATCGACGTGGAAGGCTTAGAGGCCGAGAGAGATCGGCGGGCGGCGTGGTATTCCGAACGGGGAGCATTCCGCAGGTAGCCTCGCCGCAAGCGGTGTTTGTTGTGCCACGCTCACCCCTAACCCTCTTATCCTTCAAATTTTTCAAGCCTAATCCTCGGGCCAGGGGGTGTCATTCCGCAGGTATCCGCCGTCTGGGCTGTGGGAAAAGAAGGTGGGAATCAAGGGATGTGTGATCGACTCAAGCGAATTGTCTATTTTGATATTGGCGTGGGCGACATACGTTACCTGGTCTGATCCATGAACCAGGACGTGATACCAGGGTTGCTCGCGTTGGGGCTGGGTTCGATTTCGGTAGTACCACGTATCGTCGGCTTGACATTCCATCGTGACGTTCACGATGAGACCGTGATAATCATACCGACGGTGTGTCATGACCTGCCCAACGGAAAAAGGCGACAGAACCTTACCCGCCTGTTTTTGGAGGGGTGTCTTTTCGCAAGGACCTGCCGGCAGACGGTTCAACTGCTCAAACAACTCCTTCAAGAACTCACCCTGTTCGTCGTCTTCCTGGCCCTCGTAGGTACGAATGAGGTTGACCAGAAATCGTTGGACGATCGATGCCGGTGTGGCGGGCTCCTGCACAACTTTTTTGATCAGGTCGGATTTGAGTACCTTGTGCCGAAGTAAGTCCGCCTCCCGAATCAACAGACCCCCGTTGAAGCAATCGACAAAGACTCTGTCTCGACCCTGATAAAATCGGCTCAAAAAGTGACCGGGGAACTGACATCCCTCAATCGTCAGGCCGAGCCGCCAACCCAGGAGCATGTAGACACTCGTCAAGCTAATGGGAATGCCCTGCTTCTGTTGGAGCACGTAGGCTAGATTGCTGTTTTGTGGATTGTAATAGTCCGATTCATTTCCATGGAATCCCCTTTCTTCAAAGAGGAAGCGGGCCAGGCGAATGGGATTCACCGGTCCATGGGCCTCTTGACATGCTTCGGCCAGTTTGTCGAGCAGTGGACCACAGGGGGTCTCTTCCCCGTCGGACCAGTCGTGCAGAAACCGAGACAGCAGAGTCAATCCGGATTCTAACTGCTGGTAGATCTGCGGTGATCCGTTTTGGCGCCCGAGTTGGCCAATCCATTCCGGCCATGCCTGCCTTAGGCACTCGCGCTTCTGGGCTGCTACGATGTCATCGACTTGCCTCTTTTGTATGGGATTCACCGAAAAAGGCAGGCGACTGAGTTCCTCCTGAAGTCCCAGTCCAAACGCGCTGAGTTCCTGAACCACGGTTGCCCTGACGCTGGGGGAGTCGTCATCCAGGAGTTTGACGAGGGCAGGTATCTCTTTTTTGGTCACCATTCCCCTAGCATACTCGATCTTGTCGGGTTGTATCCAATCAATCTCGACCGTCTGCCCGGAAACTGACGCCTGCATCTGTCGATTCTTCTTTCAATTCATGCCGGTTTTTGCTAAAAACCTGTGTCCTTGGGCCCGTTGCATCAAGGCAAGCGGATCGCGGTGACGTTGGTAAACATAGGCAGGAAATGGAAGATCAGCTTCTGATCAAAAATGGTCGTGTGGTGGATCCGGCCAACCATGTAGATGAGGTGCTGGATGTGCTGATCGTGGCGGGACGCGTGGCGGAGGTGGGCCATGTCAGTCCGGCGGTTCAGAAGAGCGTTTCCCGCACCATTGATGCCAGAGACAAGCTGGTGACGCCCGGCTTGATCGACATGCACGTGCACTTCCGGGAGCCGGGGGATGAAGAGGAAGAGACCATCGCCAGTGGATCGGCCGCGGCAGTGGCTGCCGGGTTTACCTCTGTTGTCTGTATGCCCAATACCAACCCTGCCATTCAGTATGAGACGGATGTCGAATTCGTTCACCGCAAGGGCCGGCAGGCACGCAAGACCCATGTCTATGTGATGGGATCGATCACCAAGGATCGTAAGGGCGAAGCACTGGCGGAAATGGGTATGATGGCCGAAGCCGGCGCGCTGGGATTTACGGATGATGGTCGGGGCGTGCAGGATCCGGCCGTGATGCGGCAGGCGATCAAGTATGCGGCCATGTTCGACACCGTGGTAGGACAGCATTGCCAGGACAATAGCTATGGCCGCGACGGCGTCATGAATTCCGGCTACTCTTCCACCATCCTGGGGTTACCGGGCATGGACGTTCTCGGCGAGGAGGCCATGCTTTGGCGTGACATTCAATTGATCAAGGGTGCGAATGTGAACTACCACGCCCAGCACCTTTCGACGGCCGGGGCGGTCGACCTGGTTCGGCAGGCCAAGGCTCAGTCTTTGCCGGTGACCTGCGAGGTGACGCCACACCACCTGCTGCTCACGGATGAGGCGGTTTCGGAGTATGACACGAACTACAAGGTGTGCCCACCCCTGCGAAAACAGCGCGACGTGGATGCGCTGCGCCAAGCAATCTCGGAAGGGGTGGTCGATGCTCTGGCGAGTGACCATGCGCCCCATCTGCAGAGTGAAAAAGAGCTGGAGTTTCTAGCGGCGCCCTTTGGTATCGCCTCTCTGGAATGTGCGTTGAGTCTCTACATCAAGGCTCTCATCGACACGGATGTCGTAGACTGGCCCGGACTCATTCGCATGATGACGGTGAATCCTGCCAATATCCTCGGCATTGATAAGGGTACGCTTTCCCGAGGCAAGCAGGCGGATGTCACCATAATCGATCCCAACGAGGAATACACCATCGATGTGAATACCTTCCAATCGAAGAGTCGCAACTGCCCCTATCAAGGCTGGCGCGTACGGGGTCGGGTTGAACAGACCATCGTCGGTGGAGAGGTTCGATTCGAACGTTCTAAGGTAGCCGTTTGACGTGCAACCCGAGCTTTGTTGAAACCGGCTCTGACTGATGCCCTATTTGATAGACGGCTACAACCTTTTGTGGGCGATTAAGAAAAACGATGAGCACTTCGAGCCGGTGGAAGATGCGGGCATGTGCGAGATGCTGAATCACTTTCTGCGCCAGATTGGCGATACGGGCGAGATCGTCTTTGACGGTGTGGGGCCGCCCGACAAGGGGCCGTTCAAGGGGCTGCCGCAGTTGCGGGTCCTGTTTTCGGGCGCAGGCGTCGAGGCGGACACGGTCATCGAGGAAAAACTAATCGCCAGCCGGTCGCCGAAAAAGGTGCAGGTGGTGAGCAACGACCGGCGGGTGAGATACGCCTCCGAGAAATGCAAGGCCGTGACATGGTCGTCGGAGGCGTTCTGGCGGCGGGTCGAGTCCCAACTGAGTCGCAAGAGGCCGGCGCCGGAGCCACGCGGCAAGCGGGCGGGCATCAACGACACGGAAACGAAGACTTGGTTGAGGATGTTCAATTTAGAACAGTGATCTCTGGCCGAAGGGGTTCATTCGAGTGCTATGGCTAAGACAACTGTTCCGATCTCCGCTGCCACTTTAGATGGCGTCCTGGCCCAGGCTCGGCGGGCACTTTCTGCCGGGGCCGAGATGCTGGAGCTGCGAACCGACTACCTGGCAGGCCTGACCCTCGATAGGGCCGCGGCGGCCATAGGCGGTGTTAGAGCACTTCGCTCGCCGGCGATCCCTATGATAGTCACCTGTCGGGACGGCCGCGAGGGCGGCGTACACGGCTACCCGGGGGCGCTACGAACGGCGGTCCTGCAGCAGGCCGTCCGATTGGGCGCGGCGTTCATTGATCTGGAGTTGGAGAACTTCCATGAGGATGAAACGAAAGAGGCGATTCTCTCGGCGCTGGCCGAGTCGTCTCACACCCGCCTGATTCTCTCCGCGCATAGCTTCGACGGACCCTTTGAAGATCTGGCCGCCCTCTGTGCCGGCGTCCGCATCGCCTGTCCGACCGCCGTTCCCAAACTCGTGTACCAGGCCAATCATATCAACGAGTGTTTTGCAGCATTTGACCTTCTGCAAGAGGAAGATGAAGACATCATCGTGCTCTGCATGGGACAGGCGGGACTGATCTCCAGAATCCTGGCCAACAAGGTGGGGAGCCTGGTCACGTTTGTCAGCCTGGACACGGACAGTGCCACCGCGCCGGGACAACTCACGATCGGCCAGTATCGAGATCTCTATCGGGCCGACCGTCTCGGGGAAGCCACGGAGCTGTTTGGGATCATCGCCGATCCGGTGACACATTCGCTCAGCCCCGCCATACACAATGGCTGCTTTGGAGACCTGGAGATGGACAGGCTCTACCTGCCTCTCTGGGTAGCCGGTGGATCAAATGAACTGTCCGCCTTCCTGAACCATGTCCAGTCGCGAGATTGGCTCCGCTTTCGCGGCTTCAGTGTGACCATCCCCCACAAACAACACTGCCTCGATCACACCCGGAAGGCCCGGGGGGTCATAGAGCCCCTGGCAGAAAAGATAGGAGCGGCAAACACCTTGATCCGGTCAGGCGATGGACGGCTTCACGCCTATAACACGGACTACGCCGGCGCCATGGCAACCATTCGGTCCACCCTGGGTGTGACGGAATCCGGCCTGAAGGGCGTAAGGGCTGCCTTGATCGGGGCGGGGGGCGTGGCCCGCGCCGTGACCGCGGGGCTGGTGGAAGCGGGCGCCCTGGTGACGATCTACAACCGTACGGCCTCCAAGGCCGAGGCCCTGGCGAGGGAATTCGACTGCCGCTGGGAGGAACTGAGTGCCTTGACGGAGGTCGAGGCCCAGCTGCTGATCAATTGCACCAGCATCGGCATGTCTCCCCATGTCGATGCGATGGCGGTCCCCGCCGATGTGCTCAAACCGGGCATGGTGGTCTTTGATACGGTCTACAATCCCCTCGAGACCCAACTGCTGGCTCGGGCGAAGGCCCGGGGTTGCAAGACGATTGACGGTCTCTCCATGTTTGTCGGCCAGGCCATGGCCCAGTTCAAACTCTTCACGGGGTGCGAGGGGAACGCCGAGTTGATGCGCTCCATCGTGTGTGATCATCTTTAGGCTCTGTCTCAGACAGAGCCTCATTGTCTTTGCCGGGGACTCTGTTTATAATCGCCCCGTTTAGCGACCAACCCTTCTAGGACTAAGACGCAATGGCCAAAAAAGAAAAGATTGTCCTCGCCTACAGCGGGGGGTTGGACACGAGTGTGATACTGCCCTGGCTGGCAGAGACCTACGGCTACGACGTGATTGCCTATGCCGCGGAAATCGGGCAGGGCGATGAGCTGGATGGCATCAAGAAGAAGGCCCTGGCCAGTGGGGCGAGCAAATGCATTGTGCAGGATCTGCGCAAGGAGTTCGTCGAAGAGTATCTGTGGCCCATGCTGAGGGCGGGGGCCGTCTACGAGAATGGTTACCTGCTGGGCACCAGCATCGCGCGGCCCCTGATTGCCCAGAAGCAGGTGGAAGTGGCGCACGCCCACGGGGCGACGGCCGTCGCCCACGGGGCCACGGGCAAGGGGAATGATCAAGTCCGTTTCGAGTTGACCTTCATGGCCCTGGATCCCTCGCTCAAGATCGTTGCCCCTTGGAAAGATCCCAATTTCGAATTGACCAGTCGCGAGGCTGCCGTCGATTACGCCAAGAAACGCAAGATCCCCATAGAGCAGACCAAGAAAAAGATCTACTCGCGGGATCGTAATCTCTGGCATATCAGCCATGAAGGGGCTGACCTGGAAGACCCTGGCAATGAACCGCAGGAACACCTCTTTGTCATGTCCCGTCCCGTCTCGAAGGCGCCTTCCAAGCCTGAGTACGTGACGGTTGGATTCGATCGAGGGACGCCGGTGAAGCTCAATGGCAAACGCACTTCGGGTGTCCGCATCATCGAAACCTTGAACGCCCTCGGCGGCAAGCATGCGGTCGGCCAGGTTGATCTGGTGGAAAACCGCCTGGTGGGCATGAAATCCAGAGGCGTATACGAGACACCCGGTGGCACGATCCTGATGACGGCCCACCGCGCCTTGGAGTCCCTCACCCTGGACCGTGACACGGCCCATTACAAGCAGCAGGTGGCCTTGAAGTATGCAGAGATGGTGTACAACGGACAGTGGTTCTGCTCGCTCCGTGAAGCCTTGGATGCCTTCGTGGCTTCTACGCAAAGGAATGTGACCGGTGAGGTGACTCTAAAGCTGTACAAGGGGTGCTGCACCACTGCGGCGATCAAGAGTCCCAAGAGTCTCTATCAGTCCGATTTGGCCAGTTTTACCATGGGTGCGGAGTTTGACCCCACCGACGCGACCGGTTTCATCCGACTCTTTGGCCTGCCCGCCAAGGTGGCGGGCATCGTGGATCGTAGAAGTCGGAAGAAGTAGATGCCTCACCTCAATATGCAAGGGAGTGACGTGGTAGCGCCGGATTGGATTTGGTTCTCGTTTGTATTTGCCTTGGGCTGTTGCATCGGCAGTTTCTTGAATGTGGTCATCTACCGCCTGCCTCGGGGCAAGTCCCTGGTCAGCCCCGGCTCGGCCTGTCCGTCCTGTGAAACACCGATCCGTTTCTACGACAATATTCCCTTGCTGTCCTGGCTGATCTTGCGGGCCAGATGTCGCCATTGCCAGGCCTCGATATCCGCCCGTTATTTCGTCATCGAGCTGCTGACGGGCCTGGTCTACTTGGGCCTCTTTGTCGCCTATTTTAGAATGGGCTTGCGGGAGGGGATGGCTCCCTTTCAGGAGGGCGGGTGGCTCGTCTACCTGTTGCACATCATCTTGTTGTCCGCGTTCATTGCGGCCTCTGCCATTGATTTGGAGTTGTGGATCATTCCCCTGGGTCTGTGTTGGTTCGTCACCGGCGCCGGCATCATCGGTTCGGCGGTCGGTGGACATCTGCTACCCTCAGGGAGCGGCCTTGTTTCGTCTGGACCGAGGGCGGGTGCCCTGGCCCTGGGTTCCCTGCTGGGGTGGGTGCTGGCACTGGGTCTGTTGAAGGCGGGCCTTATCAAGCGGAGCTATGACTGGGAAGGGGACGATGCAGCGCTGGGTGAGCCCCAGGAGGATGAGGATCACCCCGTCAATCATCGGCGAGAAGCGGGGCTAGAAGCGCTCTTTCTCCTGCCGATCCTGCTCTGCGGGGTGGGGACGTGGTGGATCGCGGGGCGTTCTGCCGGGTTCGGCAGTGGGTGGGCCGAGTCGCCCGTTGTGGCTGGACTGATGGGCAGTGTGGCGGGGTATTTTGTAGGCTGTGCCGTGGTGTGGTGCACTCGTATATTGGGCACCCTGGGCTTCGGCAAGGAGGCCATGGGATTGGGCGATGTCCACCTGATGGGGGCGGCCGGGGCGATTGCGGGTGCCGAGGTGGTTTTCATCGCCTTTTTCGTGGCCCCTTTTTTCGGTTTAGGGTGGGCACTCTTTCAGATGTCTTTTAGGAAAACCCGTCAGATTCCCTATGGTCCCTTCTTGTCATTGGGAACCTTCGTCGTTATGATTTTCTTTGATTGGATCATGTACCGCTTGTACACATACGGTGTTTGACAGATACAAACCTCTTGATTGAGAGACTATAAGGAGATAGTGAATGCAATCCCTGTTCCCAAGGCGCACTTGTCTGCTGATGAGCGCAGCCGCGATGATCCTGCTGCCCGGTTGCGTCAATTGGCAGCAGAAGTATGAGTATCTCAATGTGGAGCTGGAGAATGTCAAGGGACGACTCTTGAAGTGCCAGCAGGATAGGCAACAACTCTCAGGGCGGATTTCCGAGGACCAGCGGACGATCGAAGAACTCACCAGACAAATCGAAGAGTTGAACCGTACCCCTGCGCAGGCGACCCGTTTTGAAGGATTGGATGTTGCCTTTGATCCCTCCACGGGGACCATCACCGTGACATTGCCCAATACCATCCTCTTTGCTTCGGGCAAGGCGGTCCTGAAGCGGGGGATGACGGAACTGGATCACGTGGTGTCGGTGTTGCGGAGCAACTACCCGAGCAGAAAAGTCGATGTGGTGGGTCATACGGATACGGATCCCATCAAAAAATCGGGTTGGAAGGATAATTGGGAGCTTTCGGCGGAGCGGGCCTTGGCCGTCACGCGCTACCTTGTCAAGAAAGGCGTCCCCAGTAGTCTGGTCCGGGCCTGTGGTGCCGGGTCCGCGCGTCCCGTGGCGGCCAACTCCGGTGCGGCAGGCAAGGCCAAGAATCGCCGCGTTGAAATCGTGGTGTATCTGAAATAGTTTTAGCGGTCGCGCAGAAATAAATTCACACTTTAGAGGGAGCAAATTGGCGTTAGATTTGGTCGCGCCGATTGAGCGAATCCACAGGCGTAGCTGTTCTACGTCGAGGAATTCGTGATTGAGAAGCGGCCGAAGATAATGTCAAGATTGCCCCTATAAATGGGAAGTTATTTTTGTGCGGCCGCTTAGGGTGTCCGGTTCGGTTCTCGGTCACACAACGGTCGCTGTCGTTGTCGTCATCGTAATCGAAACTGTGAATAGCCTCTGCAAAGTTGTCGATTACGACAACGACAAAAACCCTAGGGCAAGCGATCACCTGTTGGTCGCTTGCTCTTTTTTATTGCCCAGGGTACGATGAACGACGGTGAGTTGAACCTTAGGGATCGTCAAGAAATAAGTTGGACAATTTGGGGTCCAAGTGTGCCCCATATTTGGTCGCGCCCGATTGAGCGAAACCACAGGCGTAGAGGTCCTACGTCGCGGATTGCTTGAGATGCTTTTCATGCTGCTATCGCAGCCAGCTTTGCTCCAAGGAAGCCGCTGTTTTCGCGATTGAGAAGCGATCAAAGATGGGGTGCAATCGGGCATTCAAAAGTCCAAGTTATTCCTTGCCGTTCCCTTAGACATGCTGAGTAGCCTGAAACGATTGAAAGTTTATTAGCGACACGGGCCTTGTTTTGGTCGAAGGAGATCCCTGATGAAGGTATTGATGCTCGAGGCATACAATCGCTTCTCCTATGAGGATATGGCGGATCCAGAGATCGGAGTCGAGGATGTCCTGGTTCGCGTCAAGGCCTGCGGTATTTGCGGGAGTGACATTCATGGCATGGACGGGTCCTCCGGTCGACGCCAACCTCCTATCGTCATGGGGCATGAAGCATCCGGCGTGATTGCAGAGGTAGGCTCGGCGGTGACGCAGTGGGAGCCAGGCGACCGTGTGACCTTTGATTCTATGATGTCCTGCGGACGCTGCGGCTTCTGTCGGCAGGGCAAGATAAACCTCTGTGACAATCGCAGAGTGCTGGGCGTTTCCTGTGGAGAGTATCGACGTCACGGAGCCTTTGCAGAACATGTCGTTGTGCCGCAACATGTGATTTACCGGTTGCCGGATGCCCTCTCGTTTGAACATGCCGCCTTGGTTGAGCCGCTCTCGGTGGCCGTGCACGCGATCGGGCGCACACCCCTGGTGCTCAACGACACCGCCGTGGTGGTGGGTACGGGTATGGTGGGGCTCTTGGTGGTGCAAGCGCTGCGGGTGGCGGGCTGCGGTGAGATCGTGGCCGTCGACGTCGATCAGGGACGTCTGGACCTGGCCTGCCAACTGGGGGCTACTCTAGGATTGCGTGCCGACCGTGACGATGTTCTGGATGCGGTTCAGCAGCAGACGAAAGGTCGTGGCGCCGACGTAGTCGTCGAAGTGGTGGGCCACACGGACAGCGTGAAGACCGCGGTGGCGGTGGTGAAAAAGGGAGGGCATTTGACCATCGTGGGCAACCTCTCTCCCACGGTCGAGTGGCCGCTTCAATCCATCGTGACTCGTGAGATCAGCATGATCGGCACCTGCGGCTCCTGTGGCGAGTACCCCGCCTGTCTGGAGATGATGTCACGGGGTAGCGTTCGGGTGGAGCCGCTGATCAGCAGCACCGCTCCCCTCTCTGAAGGGGCGCAGTGGTTCGACCGCTT
>JADFHU010000029.1 GCA_022567055.1 Planctomycetota bacterium | reverse complement strand
GTGGCCCGGCGTCGTAGCCTATTTTTTTATAGTCACAGTCGTAGACATGCCGCCAGAGGACATCGCCGGTATTGGCGTCAAAGCAGTGGACGCGTTCCTGATCTTCTTCTTCCAGACGGTCGGTCAGGAATACACGGCCCTGGGCAACGGTGGGCTGGGAATAGCCGGCACTGATTGGGACGGACCAGAGTGGTGTGGTGACGGGCGCTGCGAACGTCTTGACCAGGCCTGTTTCATGCCAGGTGCCGTCGCGATGTTCACCCCGCCACTGGGGCCAGTCGGCAGCCAGGGTTGTGGCTGCGAAACAGCAACAGGATAAAGCGATGCCGAAGGGGAGGGCCAAGACGTGATGACTTGTCGATATTGACATGGGAACCATTCCTTTAGGTTTGAGAATCAAAGCATTTCCTCGCTGCCCTTGCGAGCGACTCATTCGTTCATCTTTATAACCGAAGTAATTACGTCGCACAATCTCTGATCTGACTCTAGAGCCGCCTCGGCCGTCACCCAATGGTGTCACAAACCGCTGCTCCTTAGCGGCTTATGAATCATTCGCAACACCTGCTCCAAGTTACTCCTTGCCGGTCCCAAGGAGAACGTCCTGGGCAGAGGGCGGTCGGTCGGCAGCGCTTGCCCATACAACTGTTGCCACGTCTCGAACAGTTTCGTACCGGATAGGACACTTTCAGGGGCCTGGGCGGCCTCGACACTCACCGCCCAGCGTCCCAGCCAATGCCCTGATTGATCATCCTCGCCTGTCACGACGTCTTCCGGAGACAAGCTGGAGCTGAAGGGCAGCTTGGCACGCTCGATGGAGAAGCCCAGGGTGACCGGCGTCGGGTCATATAGGCCGGCGCTGACGGTTAGACCGATGGACTCCACCTCCAACGCGTCTTCCACATAGAGACTGTACAGGAGCCGGCGTGGTGACAATTCAAGGCCATGATATAGCCTCCGCGCGGGGATCTGGCCCCCATGTGACCACAGGGAGATGCGACTCTGTTCCGGATGCCGGACGTTGTGCCAGATGATGCGGAGATCTTTCGATGCGGGTTGCCAGCCGGCCGGCAGCAGGTCCGGATTCTGTCCCGTCCGGGCCCAATGGAGGGCGGATCGGGCCACATTGCGCCAATCACATAGATCCTTGCTGCACACACGACGGAGGTCTCTACCCAGGCCCGCCAGATTGAGATCGTGCCAGGTGTTGAGGCACTTGAGGGTCTTCTCGATGCCGACGTGGCTGCGCAGGAAAACCGGATGGCGGATCGAGCCACGCCTGGGCAGGTACGCGGTCCAGAGCCGCAGTTGCTGCTCCAAATAGCGGACCAGCGCGGTCGTGTCTCTCTCGGGCCGGCCGTGGCGGGCCAAGGCGGCCATGACCCGGCCAAACTGCTCGACGTCTTTCTGCACGAACTCGGGACTGATCCACTGAGCGAGCCGTGCCCGGGCCGAGTCCTGCGCCAGCGCGTCCAGGGGATCTCCGGTATCCACGCCTAGGGCCAGGGCACGACGCTTCATGGTCTCCGAGAGACCCCGTTGGCTCGCCAGCCGGGTGAAGGCCTCATCGGGGACGATCAGAGAGGCCCACACCCAGGGTCGGTCCGATTCGACCAGCACCTGGTAGGCATCCAAGCCTGCCCGTCCCTCCGCGTGGGACCGTACGAACTCGATGAGATCTCCGCGGGCCAGGTTGGATTTGGTCTTGCGGCGGGTGAGATAGTCCGCCACCTGGTGGAGTTCCGCAGCCGTCGGTTGACTTCTAAAGCGGAAGGAATTGGCCAGGTCGCGTTGACTGTCCCGGTCGAATCGAATCCAATCGAGTTGCCGCAGGGCCGGCTCGACGAACTCGGGCCAGTCTCCCCAGAGACCCAATGCGATGCCTTCGTTCTCCAGTTCCGTGCCCAGCCACTGCCGGGCAATCCTCCGGACGCGGGTTTGCTGAGCAGGTTCCAGATCGGCCGCCCGCAGTTGCCGACGAATCGTATTGCAGACCGGCAGAATGGCCCGTCCCCGCACCACGTCCAAGACCGCGAGCGCCTCCATGGCGTCCTCATACTCGGGTTGGAAGAGACGCTGGGAAATCGCCTCCCGGTCCGTAGGGAGCAGACCCAAGCGCTCGCAAAACGCATCCAGATAGGCCGCGCAGCTCCGCCCCTTGCTCTGGTACTCGACCGCAATCCCACGGAACGTCTTTTTCCAATAGGCCTCACCATAGGTCACCTTGGTGAGCTGCTCCCGCGAGATGCCCGGCGCCAGGTAGTGGAGCGTGATGCCCGGGCCGGGGCCAAATTGATCGACGGACTGACCGACCGTCTCTACGATCTTCGAGGTGCCGTCTGCCAGGTAGAGGATCAGGGGGGATGGGGAGGCCGTCGATTCCTTGACAGTCACATAGAGCCGTAACTCTCTCGTGTCCAGCGTCACGTTGCGAAAGACCGTCCTCAGGGCGTAGCCGCGTCCCAACTCGTCCTCGATCGACTTGCCCTGTCCGAAGGGACCGATAAACCGGATCTCCGCGGGAGGCCGGGGACCGGCATAAAAAGAGATCTCTATGTCAACGAAGCGCACGGGTTCGCCACCCTGAAGCTCTGCCAGCGCCGAGTCGGATCGCATGGACAGACGGGGAATGGCCGTGTCGACAATGAAGCGTGTGGTATGCTGTGACTTTATCCTCACCAAACGGGGACGGGGGGAGTAGCCGCGGTGGCCATTCAGGTAGATGCGGACCGGTTGGGCCATCTTGAAGGAGTCGTCGGCCACCGGCACTTCGAAGATGAACTCACGCTGGAGACTGTCTTGGGTCCAGTGGGTGCGAAAGATATTCACCGCCGGATCAAAGCCCAGTCGCTCGCCTTGGGCTCCGAACAGGATGTCCCCGTAGTCCTTGCGCAGCCCCACAAAACCCATGTCACAGGGATCGTCTCCCATCACCGGCTGCGGCCGGGAGAAGGAGGGGCGTTTGGTGAGAAAATAGGCGGCCGGGATAAGGGCTAAGACCAGGCCGCAGAGGAGGAGTTTACCGAGCTTCCTCCGCGGGCTAGTCGCAAGTCCGCCACCACTGTTCGGAAACTCGTTCGCCGCCATGATGGCATTCTAACGACAGAATGTCTTCGTTTCCAAGGGTTTCCCGGGCTGCAGAGCCTATTGGTACTCATCGGCGATTTCGAACATGGCAAGGATGCGGTCGAGCGCATCATAAGGGACCCAGCCAATATCCACCGTAAATTCCTCTTCTCGATTGGAGACCGTCTTGACGTGGCCGGCGGCAAAGAGGATGTTGCTGAAGGCGCGTTGATGGTTGGTGCGGGTCTTCACCTGGAAGGCGGCCAGCGCGGGATGGGCCTTGAACTGCACATCGGTGACCAAGGCCGCAATGCCGTTGCGCCCGAGGGCGCTGCGGCGCACGTCGTACACCTCCGGGGTCCCCCTCAGCAGGTCCACCGAGGCATGGCGATAATAATAGTCACTCTGCGCTTGAGCATGGCCCACTCGCGCAAGTTGCTCCTTTGCCTCGGAGGCCTGGTCCGCCCCAGGGCAGAAGAGGACGGTCGGCTGGTGGGCCAGGTAGGCCTTGAGCAGCAATCCCAGCCCCACGGGTGCGCCGCCTTCGAGAGATAGGAGGCTGGTCACGTTACCGGTGACCGGATAGAAATTGGAGCCGGTGACCGGCCGGCCCTTTGGCCCGAAGGGAATCCAGTCATCGAAGTCATCGGCGTAGAGGTGGATGGCCGTGCCCACGTGATGGAGGTTGGCGCCACAGGCCGCCCGCCGGGCCACTGCGCGGGCCTGCCCCAGTGCCGGCAGCAGCAGCGCCGTCAGCAGTCCCAGTATGGCCATCACCACCAGCAGCTCGACCAGGGTAAACCCGCGCGGCCGGTCGTGCGATCTCATCGGTGGACAGTATGAGCGAAGCATGGTTGTTTACCCTAACGTTTTTGTCCCATGAAGCAAGCGTGTTGCGTCCGGCGTTCCGCAGCAACCAACGACCGATCACAGTTCGCGGATCACAGATCACAGACCTACGGACCCACTGACCTACTGACCTACCGACCTATTGACCCCAGCACCCGCACATCGTCCAGGTCCCAGAACCCGCCGGCCTGACCCGTCGCACGGACCGCCACGCCGATGGCCTGACCCGCCCAGGCGGCATCCACGGCCACTGCGGGCAATGCAAGGGAGAAGGCCTGAAGCTCGGTCGACGACAGGCCTGTCGCCGCAATAGCGGAGGTCACGATGTCAACGGGCTCGCCATCGGCGACGTAGTATAACGCCAACTCGAGCGTGTCGGCTTCCGCGCCCATCGCGGGGGGAAAGCGACTCGACACACCGACGCCCACGAGCAAACGATAGCTCGCCCCGGCCTGGTATACGGACGACAGTTCCTGGGACAGACCGTTGCCCGCTTCAGACCCCAGAAACGCGAGCTGCGCACCGGGGGCATTGACAAGGTGATCATTGCTGTCCGCCGGAGAATTGACGAACACGCCGGTGTTCTGGCTGCCCAGGGTGTCCACGTCCATCTCCAGCCAACTGTCGATCATGGGCCAGGCCCCAAAGGGATTCAGCGCCAGATCAATGGCGGGAAACTCGAAGGAGCCATTTTCAACCGACAGCGAGAGCGGCCACGATTCGGTGACCCGCACATCGTCCAGATCCCAGAAGCCGCCGGCTTGACCCGTCGCACGGATGGCCATGCCGATGGCTTGGCCCGCCCAAGCGGCGTTCGCATCCACAGGCCCCAGGTCGAGCGAAAAGTCTTGCAGTTCAGTCGAAGACAGGCCCGTCGCCGCCACCGGGGCAGTCACGATATCTGTCGGTTCGTTGCCGTCGAAATAATAGAGGGCCAGCTCGAGCATGTCTGCGTCTGCGCCCATCGCCGGCGGAAAACGACTCGAGACCCCGACACCCACGGTCAATCGATAGCTCGCTCCCGTCACGTACGCGGACACCAGTTCCTGAGCCAGGCCATTGCCCGCTTCGGAACCTAAAAAGGCCAGTTGCGCACCGACGGCATTGGCAAGGTGGTCGTTGGAATCGGCAGGCGAATTGACAAACACACCGGTGTTCTGGCTGCCCAAGGTGTCCAGGTCCATCTCCAGCCAACCGTCGATCATGGGCCAGGCCCCGAAGGGATTCAAATTCAGATCAATTGCCGGAGACTCAAAGGAGCCATTCTCAACCCAAATGGGCACCGGCCACGACTCCGTGACCCGGACATCGTCCAGATCCCAGAAGCCGCCGGCCTGACCCGCCGCACGGATCGCCACACCCATGGGCTGACCGGCCCAGGCGGCATCCGCACTGACCGCAGGCAGCTCAAGGAAGAAGATCTGCAATTCGGTCGACAACAGGTCCGTCGCCGTCACCGGGGTGGTCACGATATCCGTAGGCTCGTTGCCGTCCATGTAGTAGAGGGCCAGCTCGAGTTCGTCTGCCCCCTCGCCCATGGCCGGAGGGAAGCGACTCGACACAGCGACGCCCACCGTCAGACGGTAGCTCGCTCCCGCCTGATACACGGACGCCAGTTCCTGAGACAGCCCATTGCCCGCTTCGGACCCCAGAAAGGCCAGCTGCGCACCGTCGGCATTAACAATGTGGTCATTGCTATCGGCCGGGGAATTCACGAAGACGCCCGTATTCTGGCTGCCCAGGGTATCCAGGTCCGTCTCCGTCCAACCATCGATCACGGGCCAGGCGCCAAAGGGATTCAAACTCAAATCAATGGCCGGGGACTCAAAAGAGCCATTTTCGATGGGTATGGACAGCGCCAGAAGCGGGGATGCGACGAAGGCACTGACCCAGACAGACAGACCCAGACAGAAGACAAGACGGAACATGGAACTCCTCCTAGTCGAAACCGAAAAGCACGGACGCCTCTGATAAACTCTCTTTATGAAACAACTTAACCGCCCCACACGGCCGGTCCCTTAATCTTACTATATGTATCCCTGGCGAAGCAACGTGTTTCGCCTCGACAGGCCCCCCGTCCCCCGATCTCTTGACTGGCTGGGGCTTTCACAGCACTCATGCTGAGAACCACCCTCCTCGACTCGGCGAGCGGTTCACTATACGGCCCGAACAGAAATGTGTTCAGACGCAACACTTGTGGCCTGTCCGACTCAACTTCGTTGTCGTATCGTTGTCGTAGTTCGAAAACCCTAGCGCGCCAATTCGCTGTTTCGATTACGATTGCGCGTGTGAGCCGGAATAGATCCAGCCCTGGAAACGGCTTGTGGCCTGGTTCTAAAAGGACTAGGCTCTCTCAGAAGACGCGGGCCGCGGCCTACAGAGTCGCATTTCACTGGCAATACGCAGGAAGCAGAGAGATGCACCATCCGGGACGATATTGGCACCAAACAGAGGATGGACGGATTCAGTGTGACGTCTGTCCCCGCTACTGCCGGCTGCAGGAGGGGCAGCGCGGTCTCTGCTTCGTGCGGATGCGGGAGCAGGATCAGATTGTCTTGACCACCTACGGCAAGTCCAGCGGGTTCTGTATCGATCCCATCGAGAAAAAGCCCCTGAACCACTTTCTGCCCGGCACGCCCGTCCTCTCCTTTGGCACGGCCGGCTGCAACCTGACCTGCAAGTTCTGCCAGAACTGGGACATCTCCAAGAGCCGCGAGATGGATCGACTGATGGACCAGGCGTCCCCCGACAAGATTGCCCAGGTGGCCCGGGCCTATGGCTGCCCCTCCGTCGCCTACACCTACAACGACCCGACGATCTTCCTGGAATATGCCGTGGACATCGCCCAGGCCTGTCATGAGTCAAGCATCTATTCGGTCGCGGTCACGGCGGGCTACATCGGCAAGGAGGCCCGCAAAGAACTCTATAGACACATGGATGCGGCGAACGTCGATTTGAAGGCGTTTACCGAGTCATTCTACCGGGAGTTGTGCAGCGCCTCACTCGGCGAGGTACTGGACACGCTCAAGTATCTGAAGAACGAGACGTCGGTCTGGTTCGAGTTGACCAACCTGGTGATTCCCACCAAGAACGATTCGGATCGCGAATTCCACGAAATGAGCGAATGGATTCTGGAGCATCTGGGACCGGACGTCCCCCTGCATTTCACCGCCTTTCACCCCGACTTCAAGTTGCGAGACCTCCCCCCTACCCCTCCCGAGACCCTCACCCGCGCCCGCCGCATCGCCCGGGAAACCGGCCTACATTATGTCTACACGGGCAACGTGCATGACAAGGCCGGGGCCAGCACCTACTGTCCCCACTGCGGTCGAATGGTCATCGGACGGGACTGGTACGTATTGAGCGATTGGCATGTTACTGACAGGGGCGAGTGCGCACACTGCCAAACCCCCATCGCCGGCCTGGCGCGCGAGCAGGGCCGTTGCCCCGGCCCGGGCGACTGGGGCGCCAAGCGTCAACCCCTGCAGATTTCGGAAATATAGTAATCAGTGACTGCCCCAAAGCGATCACTGACGACGCCACTGATTACTGATTACTGAGTTACTGGCATCTCCCCTTCATTGCCTGCTCTCGGCGATTCTGTTAGACTCGGCCGACTCGTCTTAGGTTCTGTCAAAAAACTCGAACTGGCTCCATCTATGTCCGAAGGGAGACACACAATAAACACCGACAGCAACAACACCGTGTCCAGAAGGACCTTTCTGAAGGCCGGCGCGACCGCCTCGGCCGCCACCCTGATGGGCAGCGCCCCAAAGGCCTTCGCGCGAGGATCGGATACCATGCGCATCGCCCTGATCGGCTGCGGAAGTCGCGGGACCGACGCGGCCAAGAACTGCCTGAGTTCCTCCTCCGGCGTTGAACTCGTCGCCATGGCCGACATGTTTCCCGACAGAATGAACGCCTCTCTGGCTGCCCTGCGGAAAGAGTTTCCCCAGAAGATCAAGGTCGGACCGGAAACCCGCTTTTTCGGGTTCGACGCCCATCAGAAGGTGATTGCCCTCGACAACGTGGACATCGTCCTGCTCTGCACACCGCCCGGCTTCCGCCCGCAGATGGTGCGGGCCGCCGTCGAAGGTGGCAAACACATCTTCATGGAGAAACCCGGGGCGGTCGACCCCACCGGCGTGCGATCTCTGATGGACTCGGCCGGGATGGCCGACAAGCAGGGCCTCTCCATCGTGGTGGGCACCCAGCAGCGCTGGCAACCCCACTATCGCGAAATCATCAAGCGGATTCAAGATGGACAGCTCGGCCAGATCGTGGGGGGGCAGGCCTACTGGCACTGGGGTCACGCCCACTGGCATTTTGAAAAACGAAAACCCGAATGGTCCGACATGGAGTGGCAGATCCGCTGCTGGCCCTATTTCACCTGGCTCTCCGGCGACCACGTGGTCGAACAACACCTGCACAACATGGACATCCTCAACTGGGCCATCGGCTCGCATCCCGTTTCCTGTATGGGTTTCGGCGGTCGCCAGGCCCGTACGGGTCCGGAGTATGGCAACATCTTCGATCATTTCTCCGTGGAATACGAATACCCCGGCGGCATTCGTGTCACCAGCTCCTGTTCGCAGATCGAAGGCTCTTCCTCCCGCGTGGGCGAGCGCGTCGTCGGGTCCAAGGGCTGGACCTTCACCACCCGGGCCAACGGCAAGATCGAAGGGGAAAACGCCTTCAGCTATGAGAAAAAGATCGTCAGCGGCCTGGTCGAAGAGCATGCCGGTCTGATCAAGAGCATCCGCAACAACCAACCCATCAACGAATGCCGGCGTCTGGCCGAAACGACCATGACCATGATCATCGGCCGCATGAGCGCCTACACCGGTCGCCAGTTGAAATGGAACTGGGCGATGCGGTCCTCCAAGCTGGACCTGAGTCTGGCCCGTTATGCCATGGGTGATCTGCCCGTCGGGCCGGTCGCCATACCCGGAAAGACCAAGCTGAGTTAGCGACACCGTCGTTTGCTGTCATGACTGAGGAATCTATGGACCAACCCGCACAGCAAGACACATCCCAATTAGTCAGACGACCCTGTGGCAGCTCGGGACCGGAACTGTCGGTGCTGGGCCTGGGCTGTTGGCAGTTCGGCGGCGGCGATTACTGGGGCGATTCCAATCAGGAAAACGTCAACGTCGTCGTACAGACGGCCCTTGATGCCGGCATCAACTACTTCGACACCGCGGAGATGTACAACGATGGCCGCAGCGAGGTGTTCTTGGGCAAGGCCCTCAAGGGGGCGGACCGGGACCGCGTCGTGGTGGGCACCAAAGTCTGGCCCACCCACCTCCATCCGCAGACGCTCCGCACCCACTGCGAAGCCTCGTTGCAACGGCTGGACATGGACACCATCGACATCTACATGATTCACTGGCCCTGCCATGCCCGCACCTATCCGCTCTTCGTCGATTCCGCCGTGATGGGCGTGACACTCGCGTCGGGCACAGCCACCACGCCCGCGCTACCGGAGGCCGTGGAGATGCTTCTGACCCTGCAAGCCGAAGGCAAGATCCGCCACCTGGGCGTGAGCAATCACGGGGTGGAGCGCTTCGAAGAGATTCGGCAACTGGGCGGGGAGTATGTGGTCAATCAGCTAGGCTACAACCTCGCCTCGCGCGGGGCCGAGTACGAAATCCTGCCCCACTGCGAAAAGACCGGCGCCGGCGTCATCGCCTACATGGTCCTATTGCAGGGCCTACTGACCGATCGATATGCCAGCCTGGATGAGGTCCCCGACTGGTACACCCGCACGAGACACTTCAGGGCAGACCGCAGTCCCAAGACCCGCCACGGCGAAGCCGGCGCAGAAGCGCAGTTACTCGAAGCCTTAGAGGGCCTGCGAGCCCTGGCCGCCGAGTGCGGATCGACGCTGGCCGATCTGGCCCTGCAATGGGCCATCGCGGGCATGGGCATCACCTGCGCCCTCATAGGGACCCAAAGCTCAGACCGCCTCCAACGGGCCGTTCAGGCGGCCGGCCACACCCTTGCGCCGGAGGTCCTCAGGCACTTGGACACCCTCACCCTGCCCCTCAAAGAGCACCTCGGACCCAGCCTGGACATCTTCGAAGGCGTGGCCAATGACCGCACACGCTGAGGCAAGGACGAAGAAAGGAACCATAAGCATGGCCATACAGTTCAAGGAGTTCAAGCGAAAGGTGTTTTCGGGGGCCCTGGAAGAGCTGAAGAGCAAGGTTGTTGAGTTCTGCAATTCGGAGATCAGAGGATTTCGTATCATCTCCATTTCCGAGGCCAAAGGCATGTCGGACGACTTCTTCCGCATTACGGTTTGGTATGACGACGAAGTAGAAAAGTATGAAGTGCTTCTCAAGAAGGCCGTGAGTGACCCGGAGCAGTAAAGGGGTGATGAGGTGACGGGGTGAGAGAGTGACGGCGTGACGGATAGAATCAAGACTCATTTGGATATCAAGGCGTATGTTAAAATCCAAAATGAACCGCAGAGTATCGAACAAGGCATTTCCAAGTGCGAAGTCATTCAAATACAATTGAGACATGTCGTTGCACCCTACTTCTCATTTCGACATGCCTTGTTGGACATTCGATATTCTCTTCCAACACTGCGGCCGCGGAATCTCACCAACGTCCCAATATTGTCCTTGTTCTGGCGGATGACCACGCCTTTGAGGCCATCTCGGCCTACGGAACGTATCTGAACGACTTTGCCAAGACGCCGGCGATCGACCGGCTGGCCCGTGAGGGCATGCGCTTCGACAATTTTGTGTGCTGCAACTCGATCTGCTCGCCCAGCCGTGCCGCGATCCTCACGGGGCAGTACAGCCACAGGAACGGCGTGCGCGGACTCAATGGCAGCATCAACGAGTCGTCGCCGCACTATCCGGTCGAGCTGCAGAACGCCGGATACCAGACATGGCTGGTCGGAAAGTGGCATCTGCGCAGCAGGCCGAAGGGCTACGACAAGTTCATGGTCGTCAAAGGCCAGGGCAAGTACTTCAACCCGACGTTCAATGGGACGGAAGGCACCTGGAAGCGCCAGGGCTATTCCACCGACGTCTATACCGACATCGGGATGGACTGGTTGAAGAATCGCGATCGCGACAGGCCGTTCCTGCTCTGTCTGCAGTTCAAAGCGCCGCATCACGACTACGGTCACGCCGCGCGTTACGACGATTTGCTCGCCGACGTGACGATCCCCGAACCGCCGACGCTTTACGAGGACGTCCGGAACAGCGATTCCAACATGAAGCGCGAGTTCCTGCAAAATACCAAATTCCACATGCTGCATTCGGGTGGAAAGCGGGGCGACGGTGGTAGTTACTATAGCCGCCATCTCAACGACCTCGCTCCCGACGCCATGTGGAAGCACGACACCGGCAGCGACTGCGACAGAATTCGCGTCGCGTACCAGCACATGATTCACAAATACATCCGCTGCAGCACAGGGAACGACGACAACCTCAAACGTGTGCTCGACCATCTCGATGCCGAGGGACTGACAGAAGACACGGTCGTCATTTACACCTCGGATCAGGGCTACTGGCTGGGCCAGCACGGCTTCTACGACAAACGGCTGATCCTCGAAACGTCCGTACGCATGCCCTTCCTGATGCGCTACCCGAGGTTGATCGAGCCGGGATCGGTGAACGATGACCTGTGCATCAACGTGGACATCGCACCGACGCTGCTGGAACTGGCCGGTGTGGGCATCCCCAGTTCCATGCAGGGGCGCAGCATGAAAGCGCTGCTACGCGGAGAGACGCCGACCGACTGGCGCGAGTCCCAGTTCTACACCTACTGGAGCGCGCCGCGCCACCACGGCATCCGCACCGAGCGCTACACCTACCTCAAGGTTCGGAGCCATGCGCCCGAGCTGTTCGACCGCCAGGCTGACCCGCGGCAGCTTCACAACATCGCCGGCAACCCGGAAAACAAGACTCTGATCGCCAGGCTCGAAGAGGCGTTGCAAAGGCAAATTCAAGTAGTCGGAATTAGCCGGGCGGAATTGCCGGGCGCTGACCGGGAATGAACATGAAGGAACTACGCGTTTTTTGGCTGGCATTGCTCTTCTGCATGCCCGCTTTCGCCGAGACGAAACCCAACATCGTTTTCATCTTCGCCGATGACTGGGGCTGGGGTGATCTCAGTTGTCATGGGCATCCTTATATCAAAACGCCGAACATCGATCGCTTGGCGGCCGAGGGGACTGATTTCCACCGTTTTACCGTAGCCAGCGGTGTTTGTTCCCCCAGCCGAACGGCGGTGATGACGGGGCATTTCCCGGCGCGCTACAACATCGATGGACACTTCGCCTGGGTCCCCAGCAACGAGAAGCGGAATATGCCCGACTGGCTGGACCCTCAAGCGCCACTCCTGCCCAGGTTCCTGAAAGAGAGTGGGTACGCGACCGCTCACTTTGGCAAGTGGCATCTCTCCAACAACATGATCCCGGACTCGCCTCTGCCGAGTGCGTATGGCTACGACGCCTACGGCGCTTTCAACTGTGCCGGAGAACAGATGCCGGTGCACGAGGACGCGCGGCGCGCCGTTGCGTTCATTGAGACAAGCCACCGCGCGGGGAAACCGTTTTTCATCAACTTATGGATTCACGAGCCTCACACGCCCTTCCACACCGTCCCCAAGTATCGCTGGCGTTTTCGCCATCTTGAAGAGCGCGACAGTATCTACGCGTCGGTGTTGTCTCATGCCGACGACCGAATTGGAGAAGTGTTGGACACACTGGATCGTCTGGCGTTGACCGAAAACACCCTCGTCATTTTCAGCTCGGACAATGGACCGGCGCGCGCCGCGCGCCCGACGGAACTCAAGCTGATGCATGACAGCGCGACCGGTGCCGGATATGGAATCGGTGCCGCCCGGGGAATCACCGGAGGGAGGAAGGGCTACAAGGCCGCGCTCTTCGAAGGCGGTATCGGCGTTCCCTTCATTGCGCGTTGGCCCGGAAAGATCGCAGCGGGTAAGGTGGACGACAGCTCGCTGATTTCCGCCGTCGACCTCCTGCCTACTCTTTGCGAAGTCGCCGGAGTGAATCTGCCGGACGCTTACGCGCCGGACGGACTCAGCCAGGTCGCCGCACTCATGGGCAAGGGAAGTGCCGTCCGCGAGAAACCGCTTTTCTGGAAAATGAATGCCTCCTGGCCACCCAGAAAAACCAAGCCGCACCATTGGGTTTCCTACGCCATCGTGGACCAAAACTGGAAGCTGCTTGCCAACGGAGACTCCAGCTACCTGGAACTTTATGATATCAGCGCGGATCTCCACGAGAAAAGCGACTTGAGAGAAGAGAAACCCCAAGTCGTCGCGCGCTTACTCGAGAAACTCGCTCAATGGAAGACCACTCTACCCGCCAAACCCGATGAGAGTCTCTTCTCGGCGGAACGGTCGCAGGTCAATCGCCTGTAGATCCCAAGTTCGTGCGAAACACAGCAGAAATGCCAATTGTCTGGGAATCTCACCGTTAAAGTAATCAGTAAACGGTAATCAGTAGTCGGTCTGGGTGGAAAACTGATGACTGAGTACGATCATTCTGAGATCCCGGGAGCGGCCAATCCTGACCCGATGATGGGGGTTGCGCAAAGCAGTGCCGCAAAACCCTCTTGCAAAATGCGCGAGCGTGATTACAAAGATGTTCTTGAACGACCCAAAGGAATGAAAATGAAAGCCTTGCCAGTCGTGACCCTTTTTCTTGGAGTGAACCCGTGAGAATTCAAAGGCACTTGTCGGCTGTCCTGATGATCCTGTTCGCGGGAGCGAACACGTTCGCAATGGCGAATCTCTCCCACGCTGCAATTGAGGATCAGAATGACATCACCGAATCCGATCCGAAGGCGGCCGCCAAGCAGGAAGCATCCCTGTTGACAGCTATTCGCCAATTGACCTTTGAGGGTCGCCGTGCAGGCGAAGGGTACTTCAGCCGAGATGGGTCGCAGATGGTTTTTCAGAGCGAGCGCGAACCGGGCAACCCCTTCTTTCAAATCTACCTGATGGATCTGGAGACGGGCGATATCGAACGCGTGTCGCCGGGCCATGGCAAGACGACCTGCCCATGGATTCATCCTCTTGGCGGCAGCGTACTCTTCGCTTCCACGCACGACGACCCATCGGCAAGGGAGAAGCAGACGAAAGAACTCGCGCTGCGCGCCTCCGGAGATGAGCGTCGGTACGCCTGGGACTACGATGAGCATTTCGAGCTGTACGTGCACAACAGGGCCACGGGAGAAACCCGAAACTTGACCAACACGCGCGGATACGACGCGGAAGGGTCGTGGTCGCCCGATGGCAAGCTCATCGCCTTCACCTCCAACCGCCGCGCGTATGCAGGGGATTTGAACGAAGAGGAGAAGAAGCACTTCGAAATGGACCCCGCCACCTTGAATGACATCTACATCATGAACGCCGACGGCTCCAACCCGCGTCGGCTGACAACGGCAGCGGGCTACGATGGCGGGCCATTCTTCTCGCCCGATGGCACGCGCATCTGTTGGCGACGCTTCACGCCGAATGGCGCCATCGCCGAGATCTGGACCATGAATACCGACGGATCGGACCCACGCCAATTGACACGGCTTGGCGCGATGTCCTGGGCGCCCTTTTATCATCCCTCTGGAGAGTACCTCGTCTTCACCACCAACCGACATGGCTTCGGCAACTTCGAGTTGTATCTGATCGACGTAGAAGGCCGTTCCGCGCCGCGACGGGTCAGTTACACCAAGGGCTTTGACGGGCTGCCGGTCTTCACGCCCGACGGCAAGGGCTTGGCGTGGACCACCAATCGAACATCCTCCCAACGATCGCAGATCTTCATGGCCGATTGGAATCACGAACAGGCACGCGAACTTCTCGGTTTGCACGGTACCGCGCCGGTGGCAGAGACAAGCCCTACCGATGCCGCGCGTGCAGTCGCCCGGGCAACCCGCGAACAGACGGAGGCGGGCTTCTCGGCGCAGGACATCATTCGCCACGTGGACTACCTCTGTCGCGAAGAGTTAGCGGGCCGGCTGACGGGAACACAGGGTGAGAAGTTGGCCACGGCATACGTTGCGGCCTATCTGGACAGCCTGGGCATCAAGCCGGCCGGTGACCACGGTACCTGGTATCAGGAGTTCGCGTTCACGTCGGGTGTCGCACTCGGGCAGATCAACTCACTCGTCTCGGGCGACACGAACTTTCACGTCGATGAAGACTGGCGACCGCTCGCCTTCTCCGGCGATGGCGAGTTCAAGCCTGCGGGTGTGGTGTTCGCCGGCTACGGCATGCAGGCTGCCAAGCAGGACGAGAGCGAAGGGTACGATTCCTACGTTCACCTGGATGTGAAAGGCAAATGGGTCCTTGTCTTTCGTTATATGCCGGAGGACATCTCAGCCGAACGGCGGCAACAGCTTTCGCGTGCATCGCAGCTGCGCTTCAAGGCCACCGTCGCCCGGGATCACGGCGCCTGTGGACTGATCATAGTGACGGGTCCAAACGCAAAAACAAAGAGCGACCTCGTTCCCTTGCGATTGGACGGCATTTTGGCGGGAACGAGCCTGCCTGTGATCAGTGTGACCGACCGCATTGCCCAGACCTGGCTTGCCGGTAGCGGCAAGACCCTCAAGGCATTGCAGGACGAGCTGGATGGCGGGGCGGTGGCGATGGGGTTCGCAATCAAGGGCGTTCAACTCGCCGCCAGGATCGAGGTGGAACGTGTCAAGGGCGTTGGGCGCAACGTCCTCGGGCGCTTGCAGGCCGGTGAGCAGCCAAGCGATCAGGTGATCGTGCTGGGCGCCCACGTGGATCACCTTGGCAAGGGCGCCAGCGGTTCATCGCTCGCTCGCGACGAGGAATCGCAAGAGATTCACTTCGGGGCCGACGACAATGCCTCCGGCGTCGCGGCCATGCTCGAGGTGGCCCAGTACCTTGCCGATCAGCAGGCGCGTGGCAAACTGACACTGCGCCGCGACATCCTCTTTGCCGCATGGTCGGGCGAGGAACTGGGACTGCTCGGCTCCGACCACTTCGTAAAGTCCTTCGGCGGGCAATATCCCCATACCGACCCCAATCCGCATGCCGTGGCGCAGGATGACGCCGCTACCGGGAAGTCCACGTCCTCCGCTGAAACGCCATCACTGGAGCAGGCTCACGGTCATCAGCACAGTCGTTCGATCTACCCCGCCGTGGCAGCCTGCCTCAACATGGACATGGTCGGACGACTCGACAAGCACCTGGTCCTTCAGGGCATCGGTTCATCCAGCGTATGGCGTGGCGAAATCGAACGGCGCAATGCGCCCGTGGGCCTGTCGATCACGCTGCAGGATGACAGCTATGTGCCCACCGACGCCAAGTCCTTCTATCAATTTGGCGTTCCCGTCCTGTCGGCCTTCACCGGCGCGCACAGCGAATACCACACGCCACGCGATACCCCCGACACCCTGAACTATCAGGGCGCCGCCGACGTGGCTCGTTTCATGGGACTGGTGACGCGCTCGCTTGCCATGCGGGAGTCTCCGCCGGATTACCAGGAACAGGCCGCGCCGCAAGCTCCAACCCGCGGTGGCTTACGTGCCTATCTGGGGACGATTCCCGACTACGCGGAGGAGGTCAAGGGCGTCCTACTGAGCGGCGTCAGAAAAGGAGGACCCGCCGACAAGGCCGGCGTGCGGGCAGGCGACATCATCGTCGAGTTGGCCGGAAAGAAAATCGAAAACATCTACGACTACACACACGCCATTGAGGCGTTGAAAATTGACCAGCAGACGAAGATCGTCGTTCAGCGTGGTCGCGAGCGGATTACCTTGGAAGTTGTTCCGGGCTCACGCGAATGATCGCGCCGACTTTTGGGTTTTGCCGCAGCCATGACTTCACCGTTGGACATTCTTCGCTCGGTATTCTGCGGTTCAACCCAGTCTTGCTTTCCCGTCTAGTCGATCCTCATGAGAAGCTGGGAGAAGATAGCTCGCTTTGAAGCCGCTCGAATGCAGACTCATTTTGCGTAGGTGCTCTAAGACATGGTCTGTTCAACGGGCAGTGATTCGGAGAATTCAACCTTCATCCAATCGAGCATCACGAGGTTTCGGA
>JADFHU010000521.1 GCA_022567055.1 Planctomycetota bacterium | reverse complement strand
GCTGTCGGCGGTGACAGTCCATTCAGTCCGCTCTCTAGACGAGAGCGTCGTCGGTTCACTGGCTCATTGTTTTCAAGTTCATCTGAGAAGAGCCCCGTAGGACTCAAGTCGACTGTTTGACGGAAATAGCCTTGCGCTATCATCTGAGGGATGGAACGGATCCAGAAAATGAGGATGACCCAGAGAAACGTCACGACGATACCTGTACACCCAATCGTCCAGGTGTGTTTTTGAGCCTTTTGCGTTTTCATGGTTGTCCCCTCACAACGACATGGTTTGAAATTTTGACCAGGTTCCAATCCCCGCAGCGAGGGACAGTATGCCCAACACGACACTGATCTGTTGAATCGCAGGAGGAGACATGCCCTTGACAAGGACTAAACTGATGACAACTGCAGTAATCAAGACGTCGGCAAGCAGGGACAGTGCCGGTCGTTGAGTTAGGCCTAAGAATTGACTCAAGAGATAGCAGCTCACCGGAACCAGGACCGTGAGTCCAAGCTGGGTGACCAGTAGGTCAACGTGTTGCACGGCACCCCACTGCGCGGCACGAGACAGATAATAGGCATGCACAAGGGCCATGGGCAACAGACCGCAACCCAGCCAGATCAGTGCTGCGAACCATTTGGCGATCAACAACTGTCCACGAGTGGACGTCAAAGTGAAAAGAAAGGTGGAAATCTTCTCCTTTTGATCGAAGCCTCTTTGAACACCCTCAAAGACGAAGGCCCACATCATAAATGCCATCAAAGACCAAAATGAAAATTCCAAGATATCATCGGGTATGGCGGCCATCGGCAAGCGGTCCTCCGAATGGTAGTAGATGGCCAACAATGCTGCATGGCCAAGGCCAAAGATCAGGATCAGCGTATACAAGAGCAGATGGTCTTCAATTTCGCGTCGTATCAAGGTCAGCATGGTGATCCTCCTCTATGGGTTCATTCTGAGTGAGGGTGACTGGCTCGGCACCGGAGCATTCCAGAAAAACGTCCTCCAGGCTCATGGCAATCTCCGTGACCTCCATAGGATGCAGAGCCTCGAGCATGCCCTGCTTTTGCTCGTTCCAGTTGGCGGCGGTCAGGAGGATCTCACGATCACTCCGTTTGAAGTTGACCAATTCGGTCAGGGGGATCTGCTCCGGGGCTTGATCGGCAAAGACAATCCGGAATTTCCGGATGCGCTCCCGCAGGTGGGCCAGAGAGCAATCCACCACCAGGTCGCCCCCGACTATCATACCGATGCGGTCGGCGATACGTTCCACATCGCCGAGGATGTGAGAGCTGAACAGGATGGTACGGCCCTGGCGTTGGATCAAGTCGATGGCGAGTTCCAGAAACTGTCGACGGGCGGCCGTGTCCAGCCCGAGGGTAGGGTCGTCCAGGATCAGCACCTCCGGATCGGTGGCCATGGCCAAGGCCAGGTTTAGCTGGGCCCGCATGCCGGCCGAAAGTTCCTTGATCTTGCGGTCCATGGGGAGGTTGAAGGCCTTGATCAGGTGATCGAAAAAAGACTGGTTCCACTGTAGGGCCAGGGCACGGCAAAGCCGTATCAACCGTTCGACCCGATAGCCCTGGATCAGGTGATGGCCCTCGGCAACGTAGGCGATCCGGCCCTTCACCTGGGAGGTGAGGCCCATTGAATCGCTTCCTAGGACCCGGGTCGCCCCGCGGGTGGGTGTCTCCAGTCCCATCAGAATGCGGATCAACGTGGTCTTGCCCACGCCATTGCGACCGAGCAGGCCGTAGATGCACCCCTTGGGGATCTTGAGATTGATCTCATTGAGAATCCGGCGGCCGCCGTAGTATTTGACCAGCCCCTGAGCCTCGATCACTGTCTCACACATCGCTTGGCTCCTTGAGATTAAACTGGACCAGGAGTTGGGAAAACCACTGGGTCAGGGTCTCCTGGTCGACGTCCATATGAAAGGCGTCCACAATGACGCGCTGCAGTTGCTCGGTGAGGATCCGCTTCTTGACGGATTTGTTGAGCCCGCTCTCCAAGGGTGCCACAGAGGCGCCGGCCCCGGATCGGGTGACGATGATGCCCTCCTGCTCCATCTGACGGTAGGCCTTGGCAATGGTATTGGGGTTGATGGCCAGGGTGGCGGCGGTCTCTCGCACCGTGGGCAGGCGCTCTCCCTCCAGCAACAGGCCCAGGGCAATGTCTCGCTTGACCTGATCCACGATCTGCAAGTACACCGGCCGCGATGATGTGGGTTGTATGTGGAACCGCATGGCCCTTTCCTTTGTTCTATTTGAACTAGTACAAATATAACATAGGAGAAGTGTGCAAATCAAGGCCAATTCTTGGAGTTTTTCGAAAAAATCTGATTTGGGAAGCGTGGGGGTGGGATTGGGCGTGCAAGACAATGAGTTGCCACATTATCCGCACAGATTCAGATTGAACTTGATCGTGATTGAGGGAATCTGAAATTGAGAATTGAGAACTGCAAATTGAGAATTGGCGATGTCCTACCAATTTCAAATTCTCAATTCTCAATTTTCAGTTTAGAATTTCATCTACGCCCCGCCGCTTGTGCCAACGAGTGCATGGGTACCCTATCTGTGCAATCCACTGCGAATCTGCTCTGCCAGTTCTAATGTTCCGGCATAGGTCAAACTGGGAAGGTCAGCACCTGGATCGCTGAAGTCCGCTATGGCACCCAATATGAAAGTATCAAAATCCGACTGGTTTTCGACTACCACATCGGCGGACATCGATAGCCTAACTCTAAAGTCCTTTCCGGAAACGTTGGTCCTATGGAGAATCGTATATTGACTAGGCACAACCCCGGGCGCGGGCGTTTCGATTTCCTTTGGCACATACAGCCCCCACAAATAGAGGTCAGAACCATGAACTGTATGAGCGAGATAGTGACCATGATAGGTGTATTCATTTTCCGAAGCACCGCGACTCAATCCACTGAAAACCACGGGAAACTTCGGATACTTTGCGCCAGCACTTATGCCTTCCAGCAAGCGTACAGGATCGTCATCGCTCTCTGTATCCTGACTCTTCCAACAGCCAATGACAGACCCATCTCCTAGTTGAATTAGGAGATAAACCCACAGTTTCAAACTACCGCTGCTTCCGTGCATACCTGAACGTAGGGTTGTATCAATCGTGTCTTCGGTATACCCTTGCGGTACGGTCTGAACGAAAATCCTGTCATCGATCGGGACATTTCTTTCAATGAGATTAACTTCAATTTGCTTGATCCAGGGACCACTCTCGTTCTGCTTGAACGAGACTTCGGACTTGAAGATCTCACCTGTCTGGGGGGAGAACCAGCTTCTCAATCGCCCCATGATGATACCATTCTGATTTATATCTAACTGCCAAACGTCATACTGCTCGCCCTGTATTTGCTCTTGTCCAGCGGGTTGATATTGATCAAACAGCCTCGGATCACCAAAACTAAACTGCAGTAGCATGTCAAGACCTTGACGAAGTCTCCGTGCCCGCCGATAGGGCGTTATCCTTTCATAGGTCGCCGTCTCGTTTCCTCGATCGAGACGCAAGACAAAGTCGCCAGTGTCGTACACCTCTTCATTCGTGGTAAAGGTAACGCCATTTTTACGATCAGTAATCATCTTCGGCCTGATGCTTCTCCACCGTTGCTTCTCAAAATCCAGCCAGAATTCGGCCTCCATAGGAGACAGCTCTTCGCTGCCCTCTCCATTTGGGTAGTATATTTGGGCCTTCATATGAAGTGTCCGAGCCGACCGAAATAAATCTGGCACCTCCGACATGGCGTACACACGCCCGGTGCCGTCAATGGAGCCGCCGAGTTGCCACACTGTAAGACCGACTAGGAATAAGGCCATCGCTGCTATCGCAAATTGTCTAGATTGCTTCTTCATAATTAATCTCCAAATGTTGTTGAGTTTCGAGGGGATCAAAGGGATAGCTTTTTTCGTCTTGATAGAAGCCATGACAGCTCGACTCACCGAGGGTTGTTGCTTGAATACTCGGCCTAGGGCTTCCATACTCTCCTGCAATGGTTCGTCTGGTTGCGTCATCAGTCTGCCTCCTGGAGCATGCTCTTCAATCGTCTATGCGCTCGAGACAACTGCTTGGTTACGGTTCCAATGCTTCTCCCCGCCACCAGGGCCACATCACGAACCGAGTGACGTTCAAAGTAGCGCAGCAAGACGACCTGACGCTCGTGTTCCGGAAGACGCATCATGGCGGAGAGCAAATGACGTTTTGTATCATTCAATTCGCCATTGTCCTGATAGGTCTCTTCAGATGAAGCTGCCGGCAAAGCGGTCATTTTCTGTCGTTGCCGGAACAGATCCAAGGCGCGTCGCTTGGCAATACGCATCAACCAAGGGCCGAAGACCTTGGCATTGCGTAGGCTTGCGAGCTTCTCGTAGGCCTTGACAAAGGCATCTTGTGAAGCATCTGCCGAGAGGTGCGTGTCGGCCAGCACACTATAGCATATCGCTTTGACCGAAGCCTCGTAGCGCAGTACCAGCTGCTCGTACATCTCAGTTCGCCCTTCCAAGACGGCGTTAACCAGTTCATGATCCGAATGCAAACGTCTGATCCCTTAACAGTTATGAAGAATTTCCCGGGTTATTCTGGTAGTAAGACCGAGGAAGGGCGAAAATGCGACAAGAAAAAGAATGCCGTGCCTCCAATTACCGCTATCTCACTATGTGGTCTGAATTAGCAGTTAGTTATGGTGATATTGAGTCCGTGCGGGGAT
>JADFHU010000520.1 GCA_022567055.1 Planctomycetota bacterium | reverse complement strand
TCATGATGACTCCTTCATTGCTAACATTTTGCCTCAACGGCAGGTAGATACCTTCCTACTCGTAATCGTAATCGTTCTCTTGCTCGTCTTCGAATTCCAGTCTAAAAAACCGATGACGATTACCGCTGCGCTGAGCACGAGCACGAAAACCGGACGGCAGTCGCAGCATACCGCGATGTTGTCTTACTGGAGCGTGATTATATCATCCACGTGGGACAATGCCATACGAAAACGGCGTTAGCGCCTCCCTGTCGACGGGGGGGACCGGGTAGGGTTCAGGGCGGTCCCTTACGGCACGTGGGAGTGCATCTATCACTAACAGGGATGACAATTCAAGGAGAAAACCGGCCTGGTCCAGTTCAGGGTCGCAGTGTCGATTGTTGTCGTTGACGACACATGAATTGATCTTCGACGATCAAGAATCTCATGCCCGATGTCCTTCGTGATGTTCTTGTGGGGACAGGCGAGTGCCGTCCTCGTCTTCAGTTTCCGACAGCACCTCTTCATGTCGGCTTTTCGCGATCTCCATCCAGTCTGATTGAGACAGGAAGGACACCAGCGTTTCGAAGGCGGTCTCCATGGCGGCATAGAGGGCCTCAACACAACTCATGTCCCCTTCTCGGCCCGCCGTTTCCAGCTGTAACGCGGCCTCGGCCACGGCGGCGGCGGCGATGGTTGCGGCAGAGCCCTTCATCGAATGAGCCAGCGAGTTGATGCTCTCCGCATCTTTCGATTTTACCGCCTCGCCCAACGCCACGATTTGGTCTGGACTCTGCGCGAACCATGCCTCGACGACGTCCTGGATCAGGTCTTCATCGTGGTCCATTATGTGGGTCAGCTTTGTCCAGCTGATGACGTCCTCTTCGACGGAGGAGCCGGTCTCGGTCTTTTGCAACCACTTGGACAGCATTGCCTGTAGCGTCTCCTTATGTTATGGGCTTGGGAATATAGTCATTCATTCCAGCATCCAGGCAGCGCTCTCGATCCCCTTTCATGGCGTTTGCCGTCATGGCCAAAATGGGCAATTCGGTGCTGGAAAACGCGCGACGGATCTCCTTCGTCGCTTCGAAGCCGTCCTTGCGGGGCATCTGACAGTCCATGAATATGAGGTCATAGGGGAAGCGGAGCGCCGATTCGACCCCCTCGCACCCGTCTGCCGCCACGTCAACTCGGCCCAGCCTCCTACGCTGTGCACCACAGTGCTGCCGGCAAAATCGACAAAGCCGAGCTTTCCCAACCAGCCAAGGGTACTGCCGTCTTCCAAACCATTCCAGACCCAATGTCCGAACATGAAGACAAACGCGTTACAGCCGAAGTAATCATGGCGCAAATAGACCTTGACGGTCCCTAAGGCAGATGGCCAAGACAGTGGCCGATGCTATACAGAAGCCAATATCGTTTCCTCCTTGTTTCCGAACAGCTTCAGAACCGTCTGATAAGTCTATCGCAAATCACCTTGCCAACGACCCCACCTAATAGACTGCTGCCGGTCCTGCTGGGAAGAATGGCTCCTCTTCGAACACAGCGTGCACTCATTATGAGACTCGGGTTCTCTATGTGAGCCGCTGTTCAGCATGCACCATAGGAGTCATCTGGGTACAGGGTTCATTTCTAATCCAATAGAGTCGAATAATACTGAGGCCGTTGAGGAAGGTATGTCCGGCGATGGGGACAACACTTTGGCCCAGGTAAAACCGGGCAAACCTGGCCAAGCCACAGCCGTGACCAAGTCAGAACAACCTGACAAATAGCGTTAATGGGCGTAATGCGCCGTTGGGCAGAGTGCGCAAATGGAGACCTGCAAAATGAGTATGACAATTAAAAGGAAGTTGATCGCTGGTTTTGGCGTTCTGGTACTGATGTCTGGTTTTTTCGGCGTTATTGTTTTAAACAATATGGCGGATGTACAAGATCAATTCACCTATGTTGTTGAACATGACGCGCCTGTCATAGCCAATGCCAATCGATTATTAAAACTCGTTGTGGATATGGAGAGCGGCCAAAGAGGTTTCTGTATTACGCAGAAAGAAGAGTTTCTTGAACCATACAACAGCGCTCGTTTTGAGTTTCATGAATTACTGGAGGCCGAGAAAAAGTTAGTCAGTGATAATCCCAGTCAGATAGAGGCTCTGGAGAGAATTTATGATCTTGTCGAGCAGTGGCAGGAAAAGGCTGCGAAGCCCGAGATTGCAATGGCCAGGAAAGTCTCCACGCACGTGATTGACGCCCAGCACCTCCAGGATGTCCTGAGCCTAGGCACGGGCAAAGCACTCATGGACAGGATCATGGCTTTGGGTCACGAGATCGAGGTTTCCTTCTCTGACCGAGGGGATTGGGAGGGTGCCTTTGCCGTCGAGATTATCGAAAAGTGCATGGCCGACAGAGAGGATGGCCAGCGGGGCTTTCTGATCACCGGCCAAGAGGCGTTTTTGGAGAAATACACTGCCGGGGAACAGAAGAAGTTGCCAGTGTACTTTGCCCGATTGCGAGCTGTCATTACCAAAAGGGGTCGCGACGACGAGTTGTCAGAAAGAGTGAACCAACTCGAACAACTGACCTGGGAGTGGACCCAGAAAGCCGCTGAGCCGGAAATTGCCGCCCGCAGACAAATGAATGAACATCCTGAGTCTCTGGAGGACGTGGCGGCCTTACTCAAAGCAGGTACGGGAAAGGCCCTGCTCGACGAGATCAGAGCGAAATTCTCCACGTTCATAAATGTGGAACATGAACTTACCGCACAGCGATATTCAGCCGCTTCTCAAACAACTCTCAATACAAGAAGAATAACGCTATTGATGGTTATTGCCTCAGTATTATTCGGCTCTACCGTAGCTGTATTGGTTATCCGAGCGATAGTCAGTTCTCTCCGAAAACTGGTAGAGGGCACGAATCTCGTTGGTGCCGGAGATCTTGAACACAGGATTGAGATAAGCAGCGGCGATGAACTCGGCGCACTGGCCGTTGCCTTTAATCACATGGTAGACAGGCGACAGCAAGCAGAATGCCAGCTTAACCAGGAGATCATCCACCGCAAGCAGGCGGAGGATGATTTGATCGCGACAAACGTGGACCTGAACCAGCAGACTACGCTTGCCCACCAGATGGCATCTCGGGCTGATGCGGCCAATAAAGCTAAGAGCGAGTTCCTGGCCCGTATGAGCCACGAACTCCGAACACCTATGAATGCGATTGTGGGATTCAGTGACATCCTGGTAGATGAAGACCTTGCCAAGAATCATAAGGCCGATGTCATTGTTATTAGAGATTCAGCACACAGTCTGCTCCATCTGATCAATGATGTCTTAGATTATAGCAAGATCGAGGCAGGTCAGCTTGATGTGGACGTGGTAGACTGCCGGCTGGGCAAGCTATTGAATTCTCTGGAATCCATGATGAAACTGCAGGCAGACGAGAAATCGCTTGACTTGCGAATCATGGCAGACAAGGACGTACCCGCTCAAATTCAGAGCGATCCTTACCGTCTACGGCAGTGTTTAACCAACCTGCTAAACAATGCCCTTAAGTTCACGGACCAGGGACATGTACAATTGACGGTTTCTCTACACGAGGATAATTTGAAACACTTCCTCCGGTTTGATGTTGAGGATACGGGAATCGGTATCCCGAAAGACCAACAGCAGGCGGTATTTGAATCATTCACCCAGGTAGACGGAAGTACTACCCGCAAATACGGCGGCACCGGCCTGGGACTGGCTGTGACCCGTCAACTGGCCAAGCTTTTGGGCGGTGAGCTTAGCTTGACCAGTGAACCAGGAAAAGGCTCCGTATTCTCCCTAGTCATACCCACCGGTGCGGATATCGCCGGACAACCCTTGCTTGATCTAAACAAGGTTCGCGGCCAAGAGGAAGAGGGAGCACGGAAAACAGGTGTCACCCTGTTCTCCGGCAAGGTCCTGGTTGCCGAAGATGTTGAGGGTAGTCAGAAATTGATGAAGTCAATGCTCTCCAAGTTGGGCGTTGACGTTGTCATCGCTGGCGACGGTCATCAGGCCATACAAGAGGCTTCATCCCAATCGTTTGACCTGATATTGATGGATATGCAGATGCCGCATAAGAATGGATACGAGGCCGCTCGCATCCTTCGGCAGCAGGGTTGTAAGACACCGATCGTGGCCCTGACTGCCCATGCCATGAAAGGCGATGACCAGAAGTGTATTGATGCTGGTTGTGATGGTTACATGACCAAACCCATTGATCGCAGGGAACTACCGCGCATATTGGCCAAATACCTGCCAGCCAAGCCGGAAGCTACGCACACAACAATGGACCCGGTAACGGCGCCGGCAGATGAGTCTGATCAGCTTGGTTCTAAGCGTAACCTCTCAGAGGCCCCATGGAGCGAATCGAACAATGCTGATGATATCAGCGCAATCATCAATTGGGATCGGCTTATCGAGAGCCTGGGTGATGAAGAAACTGTCAGAGAAATCATGCCCGCGTACATCAGGGACATCCCGGTGCATTTTGAGAAACTCTCCCAAGCTGTGAAATCGAGAGATTGTGCGTCAATTGCCTCTCATGCTCACGCCCTAAAGGGAATAGGCAGCAATCTCGGTATCGCGCGGCTATGGGATTTCGCCAATCAAGTAGAATGGGCCGGGAGAGGGAACGATATAGAAGCGAGCACTTTACATTTCAATGTTCAGAGAACGGAGGTTGAAAAAGTCCTGACGGTTTTGTCCCAGTGTGGCTGGATTGAG
>JADFHU010000519.1 GCA_022567055.1 Planctomycetota bacterium | reverse complement strand
AGGCCCGCAGGAGGCAAGTGTTTCGAGGGTGGGGAAGCTCGCGCGGGGCGTAAAGAAAACGGTCTGCGACATTTTTCAGTGGATTTTTATCGGTGGCCGAGATTCGGACGATATGGTATCGGATATCGAGGACAGCCCGCCGACGATCGGCGCTTATATCATCAAAATCGTTGCGCTCCTGTTTGTGGCATTCTTGGCTTGGGCCAGTTTGACTCACGTGGACGAGGTCGCGCGCAGCACCGGGCGTATCATTCCGTCGAGCAGAATGCAGGTCATTCAGAGCACCGAGGCGGGTATCGTCCAGGAAATCGTGGTTCGTGAGGGGCAGCGGGTGGAACAAGGCGAGATTCTGCTTCGGTTGGACGACACCTCGATCTCGTCGAATTTGGGCGAGCTGACGGCGCGGTCGCTGGCATTGGAAGTGCAGACCGAGCGCCTGCGGCTCGAACATGAAGGCGATATCGGGGCGCCTTTCATATGTCCCGAAGAGGTTCTTGCGAGTGCCCCCGACATTTGCACCAATGAAGAAAAGCTACGCGAGGCAAGGCGACAAACCCTGCAAAGTCAGATGGACGTCTTGCACGAGCGCGTGGAGCAGCGCCAACGGGAGTTGAACGAGAGGCGATCGCGCCTGGTGAGCGTGAGCGAATCCTTGCGCATTTCGAGGGACGAAATGGCTCTGATCGCGCCGCTCGCCGAACGACAGGTGGTGGCGGCTACGGATTTGTTGCAGGCGCGACGCACCATGAATGATCTAGAGGGAGAGAGACGGGCAGCACAAGAGTCCATTGCCAGGGTGCAGGCAGAGTTGCGCGAAGCAAATCTTCAGCTCGAGGGGCAGTTGCTGCAATTCCGTCAAGAGGCGCTGTCCGAGCTGACTAAGATATTGTCGGACCTGGCAGTCGTGCGTGAATCCATCCGCGGCGCCGCTGACCGGGTCAAGACTGAAGATCTCGACGGCGTCGGGATCGCCGCCCACCTCGTGGAACTCTACCAGCCGACAGGCCTCCTCCACGATACTTCGTTCCACACCGCAAGCCTCCAGGATGCCGCGTAACAGCCGCGCACCGCGCCGTGCATGAGCCGCCTTGAAGGCGTCGTAGTCCGGATAGTCTTCGCGTCTGACACGCTCCGGTGTTGCGCGGTCGATATCATGGGCCAGCGCCGCAATTTGCAGCGCTTCATCAGCAGCCGGCTCGAGGCGCAACAACCACGCCAGGGTATTGTCGGCATGGTGCGGATCCTCCGGAACTTCGGAAATCTCGATAAGCGCCTGGAGGCGGCTTCTCACGTAGCGAATTGGCGACTGGAATCTAGGAACCGTCTGGAGCATGCCCAAGCCTGCCATCCCCTCGGCGACATAGTGGGTGGCACCCTGGGCGGCGCCAGTCACCGCTGTCCTCACCGTATCCCCACTCATGATTCGCAGGCCCAGCAGGGCGGTGAAGACATCACCGGCGCCATTGGTGTCGCGCACCTGCTTCACCGGTGCGATGGGAATGTCGTTTTCACCGCGCTTCTCGAAGATGGTTACCGCCTTATCCCCCCTGGTAAGGGCCACGAGCCGACAGTGCCGGGCCATACGGCGGGCAAGCGCCTCAGCTTCGGGATGGTCCCCTTCCGACAGCGTGACCGCCAGCAACCGGGCAGCCAGCAAGGCTTCCGGCGGTGCGCACGGTCTGATCCGACCGTCCGCCTCGACCGTGCGCAACCACCCCTGGGCACCAACAATGAGTTCAGATTCCTGAAAGGCGCATAGCAGGTCGGTATTGCATTCCCCCATGACAGGCACCAGAAAGACACAGGGCAGGTCGCGCCACGCAGACGGGATATCAGCCGCCGTGATATCAGCACCACACGTTTCCAGTTCAAGTCGTCTTTCGCCCTGAGTGTGATGATGACGAAATGTGGTGAACGACTCAGAGGGAAGGCGATGCAGACGAATGCGCGGATTGGTCGCAAGTGGTTTCAGCAGTGGATCGTCCGGCGCAGAAGTCACCAAGGCCACGTCCATGCCACGGGTGCTGAGCACGCGGGCGATGTAGGCGGCGGAACCGCCGAGGCGTTCCTCGCCGCCGATGAGGTCACGGGTGACGTGGCCAATCACCAGGATAGGGGTGGTTTGGTTCATGAGGCACTCACTCCGGTTGCTTGCTATCTTGCAGGAACGCATTGAGGTCACTCAACCGCGCAATACATTTGACGCCAGGAGAGTATTGGGTGAAATCGGCCTCGGCAAACTCGCCCGTCAGCAGTGCCAAAAAGGGGACCTGGGACTGAGCGGCAATACGGGCATCATTGGGCGAATCACCAATAAAGAGCATCTGTTCACGGGAAAAACCGAAGTGCTCCTCCAGTTTCTGGAAATGAGGCTCGCCTTTACCAAAACCATCCTTCACCCGGTAACCCAATGCGGCATCCACAGGCCAACACCTCGCCAAACGCCGGACATAGGGTTCCAGATTGTTCGATGAGATGGCAACACAGAACCTGGCATTTCGCCAGCCGCGCAACAGTTGTTCAGTCTCGGAAGACAGGGTAACGTTCATCAAGTATCCGTCTTTCCAGCTCTCAAACATCTCCGCGACCTCGGTATTGCAAGGTCTTTTCGGAAATATCTGTTCAAGTTGCTGTTCAAACGGCAAGCCGGAGGTGTCAAAATAGCGTCGGCGCGCTTCATCCCTGGGCTTCCCGTAATGCTCGAAGATGAGTGCAGCCGCCTTATCGGCATAGTCCTCCATGGTATCAATCAAGGTGCCATCCATATCGAATATCAGCAACTGTGTAGTCATGGCGCCAATCCCTTTCGCGCCTTTCCCAGATCCTCAAGGGTATCCACCTCAAACCACTGGAGGTTATTGACCCATGTGACGTGGGGAGGTGTTTCTGAATGCGCCAAGGCCTGCAACACATCCTCCACGCAGGCGCGTGCCGGATCAATAACCTCCTTGACCCGGTCAAACGCCGCCCAGTAGGCAGACGAGTGGCGTGCAGGAATCCGTGTTGTGCCGATATACGCCCCGTCATAAGTAGTCAAGGTCTTGCTGATTTCCCGGAGGTGATCGGCGACCACCTCCACCTTCATTTCATCGTCAAGGATAGGACGATCGTTTTGCGCGGCAATAGCGATATTTACATCAGTAACAAAATGATCGCTAAAGAAATTTGACGGAAACAAATGATCGGCATTGGTCAAGACGAATCCATCGTCTTCAATTAAAGCACGCGCCGCCGCCAGCGATGTCAGATTCCCTTGCTCCGGCTTGGGGTTGACCACTACCTGCACCGGTACCGAGGGCGGATGCCTCTCCAGATGGGTGCCGATTTTATCCCCAAGGTACCCCGTCACCACCACGATGCTGTCCACCACGGCGGCCAGGGATTCCAATGCGATATCGAGACAGGTCCGTGCGCCCACCGTGACCAGAGGCTTTGGCGTTGATTGCGTTAAAGAGTGAAGACGCGATCCAAGTCCGGCTGCCAATAAGACTGCTTTCATGCCTTCCTCCTGGTGGCATGGTAAGAACGGTGCAGGGCCGATGCGTTGGCAATGAGGGCGAGGACGATCAACAGCGGGCAATACCACCCCCCGAGCAAACCCACAACCAGAATCATATTGCGAATATCCCGGGAACCGAAGGTCGCCACGGAGGCCTTGCCCGCCGCCTCGGTCCGGGCGCGCACATAGGGCACCATTTGATTACCCAGCAACGCAGCCAACCCCACCCACAAACAATCTGGGGTCTGCCAGATCAACGCCGCGATGATGGCAAAGTCGATATAGCGATCCAGGACAGCATCCAGAATCTCTCCTTCCTTAGTTCCGCACTGGCGGACACGGGCGAGATCACCATCCACGCTGTCCAGCCAGGCGCCAGCCAGCACCAGAACAGCAGCCGGAAGGTTCCGTCCGGTAACGATGGCCCAGGGCGCCAGCACACCGGCTACCAATGCAGACGTCCAGGTGATGCCGTTAGGTGTTATCCAGGATACATTCCTCAGTAACCGGGCGACCGGGACACTTAACTGCTTATTCAAGCGCTCAACAAATCCGCTGGGCCTTTCGCTCATGCACGATCCTCAAGTTCTTCAACCGCTCAGGGTCGGTCGTACAAATTCCGTCTACGCCCAGGTCAAGCAAGCAGCGCAGTTCCTCCTCGCGTTCCTCGTGCCACAAAATGACCTTTAGGCCTACTTCATGAAGACGCGTTATTGCCTCACGGGAAAGCAGGGGGGGCATGGGATGCGTGAATCCCAGCAACGCACCTATCTGTAATAATCAGTACGTACCACCTGAATGTAGTATCGCGCGCACCAAAAGTCAACTCAAAATTTTGTGTCGGTTCTGTGCATCTGTGCAGGTACCCGCACCATCCTCGACCGAGTCGCTTCCGGCCGAATTCCCGGACACTGCTGTAAATCATGTGAACGATCCCTTCCTACGGTTAATCGACCCGTGTGCGCCACGCATTGAACTGCCGGTAGATCCGGGCACAGGTCTGAATCGATTCTACAACTACATGCTTGCGCCCTTTGGAATACCGAGAGAACGGGCGATGGCATTCATTCATGATTTTATGACCCTCAATACCGCCGGATATATCTTAACACACCAATTTCTGCTGCTACAGTGGGCCGAGCAAATCGGATTTGAACTTCCTGAGCACCTGATCATCGTGAGACACGAACGCCTGGAACGAATACTTCAGGAACAGTTAAGAAA
>JADFHU010000518.1 GCA_022567055.1 Planctomycetota bacterium | reverse complement strand
CCTTACTCACCGGCGAAGGTGAATCAATGCTGCATGGACTTCTCATATCCGTCTGAGCAGCAACCCGCTCACCATCGCCAGCAATGCCAGCAGATAGCAGATATGACTCACAGGCTTGCGGGTGGTGACGGGGGTGATGTTGTCACGAAGTGTCTCTACCGTCAGCCTGGGAAGACCACGCAGGTGTTCGTCCATGTGACCGGCGAGGTTGTACTCGGCCGGGTAGGGCCGATGCGTGTGGAGGATGGCCATCTGGTCGTCGTCACTGTCAAAGAGCCGCAGGGAGAGCGTCTTCTGGTCTGCGAGCGGCAGGGTGACACGGTAGCGACCGATGCCTGTCTCCTCGACGGTGTGTCGCCGCGTGACATCATCCGAATCGACACTTTGGGCATCCCATTGGATGCCGTTGACCGGTCGGTTGGCCTGGTCGCGGCGGGTGATGTCGATGACCCATCGGTCTTGTTGCCGGCTCTGTTGCAGTTGGAGCCCGGGGTTGGTGTCACGTCTGACGATGCCGCGGATGGCCTGGGCCCAGAAACGTCCGCATTGGTCCCAGACCAGCCATTCACTGCCCCAGTTCTCGGTGATGTCACTGGTGTAGGCCATGCCGACACCCAGACCGTAACGGGAGATGGCCAGCAGCGGGTCTCCGGAGTCGGCCGCCAGCAGCAATTGGGTGGCCGGTTTGACATGGGTCATGACATAGCCCAGGATCATGGGCAGTTCCCCCTCATCGAATCCGGCCAGCAGCGGGTGATCGGCGATCTGTACTATGCTGAACAGATCCTCTTTCACGGCCGATCGAGAGGTCTCGACGGTTTCCTTGGTAAAGATCTGGGGGATGGTGCTGGGATCCATGGTTTCGTAATAGCGGCCCTGGCCGATCTCCGCCAAGGCCTGCAAGAGTTCACGGTCAGCCTGACCGAGGGCGACTGTCGAAAGGGTGATACCGGCGTCGGTCATCTCCGATGCCAATCCCTCATGGTCCGCCTGCTGGCTACGACCGTCACTGAGCAGGATGATATGTTTGATCTTGGCGGAGGCCTCGTCCAGCATCTGATAGGCGGCGTCCATGCCCGGATACATCGCCGTGCCTCCGCCCGCGTCCAGGGTGTTGATGGCGTCCTTGACGGCTTCGGGGTCCAGGGCGCTGCGAAGCTCGCAGGCGATGAAGGCACGACTGTCAAAGCCGATCACGCCAATCTGGTCGCGCGGCCCCAGCAATTCGACCGTGGCCATGGCCGCCTGGCGGGCCAGATGGATCGGGTCTCCCTGCATGCTGCCCGATTTGTCGATCAGCAGGACCATGGCCATCGAAGGTTGCTCCTTCTCTTTTTCGTAGCGACTGGTCAGCGGCAGGACCTCCTCGATGGGGGTCTTGTAGTAGCCCCCCAGCCCGAAGCTGTTGTTCGAGCCGAACATGGCCAGGCCGCCGCCGAAGTCCGTCACGTAGCGCTGCACCATCTCCATCTGGCCGGTGGACAGATCGGTCGCCGGGATGTTGGCGAGGATCAGCGCGTCGAAGGCCAGCAGGGCCTCCAGGCTGTCGGGCATGCCATGGGTGCTGCGAACATCCACTACCAGGCCCTGCTCCTCCAGGGCCCTGCGGAAGGGGCGGAGTTGTCGCGGCTTTTCGTGCAGGATGAGAATACGGGCCTTGCCACCGACCGTGACGGTACAGTCGAGGCGGTTGTTGATGGGAAAGCGGTCCCGAGCGGGGATCAATTCGGCACGCCAGTGGGTGGCCCCGGGCGTCGTCATCTCCACGTCCATTGAGACCGTGTTGTCGGTGTTGGGGTCCAGGATGATCGCCTTCTGACCGACCACCACGGCTCGATGAAGGATACGCAGGGTGGCGGGCATCCGGGTGTTGGTGGCCAGCTTGGCGGTAAATCGAACGATTTCACCTTCAAAGGCGTGTGTGGTGTTGGGTCGGATGGATTCGATGCAGGCCTCGGCATCGCGCAGACCGTCCAGCTCGGCCAGGTGTACGTCGATCTGCTCCTTTTTCAATGTGGTCAAAGATTCTGGAATTGCGCCGACGGTCTCGCGCCCGTCCGTAAACAGGTAGATGCGTCGCGCCTTGGTCGCCGGAAAACAGAGTCGCACCGATAGCAGAGCCTCGGCCAGACGACTGGCCTTGCGAAAGTTATCGTCGGCGATGCCCTCACGCCACTGATCGAGTAGCTTCGTCGCCTCCGCGGGGTTTTCCATAGGCCGCAACCCATTGGCGACCAGGAAGAGCGACCAGCTATCGGAACGGTCAAGCGTGTCGATGCAGGCCTGAACGGTATCGACCGCGTCACGGGCCGCGTCGAGGGCCACCGACTCCGAGACATCAATCAAGAACACCAGGTGCAGGTCGTCGGACTGAGTCCCCACGAAGGGCCGACAGATGGCCAGGATCAGCAAGAGGATGGCGAGCACCCTCAGTCCCAGCGCCATCCACTTGAGAAGGGCGGGTCGGTCCACCATGCTGAAGCGCAGCACGACCGACAGCGGTATCAGGCAGAGCAGCCAGAACAGAGGTTGAAAACTGACGAGGTCCATAAGGTAATGGTCTATGGGTCTATGGGTCTATGGGTTCAGGGTTCATGGTGGGTAGGGGGGCCGTCATCCTACTTTGCGTCGATGGTAGAGCATGCATTCTGCCAACAGGATCAGCAGGGCCAGTACTGCCAATATCACCGAGAGGGGCCATCCTCGATTGAGGGGCCGACTCGTATCGGAAACAGCGTCGTTGTTTAGCAGGGTCTCCGCTCGGGCAAAGAGGTCCACCGCCAGCGGCCAGCGGCCCGAGCTATTGGACATCTCATAAAAACCGAGCTTGCGTACCGGCCCGAAGCTGGCCGCGGTGATTTCTATGGCTTTCTCATCGGCATGGTGACTGATCCGGGTGGGCTCCTCTTCCTTCGCCTTGGGGATGGGGATGACCGAGCCCACGGCATAGGCGGCCGGCATGTCACCCTGTCGGCCCATCAGGTCACGGGCGGCGTTGTAGACCAACACCGGAAACCAGGCGCTGTAGTAGAACTCCGATTCGCCGGGATCCATGTTGACCACGACGACGCTCCGATCGCCGCGCCTCAGCTTGTATATCAGGGGCACGCCGTCGGAGGTCTCCAGCAGCAGCACGCTCTCCGCCGGTCGCTCAAGGCGTCGGGCGCCGACGAAGGGCAGAGACTCGAAGTCACAGTGCTTGAGAATGGGATGATCGTCGATCACGTATTGGGGCATCACATCGTCCAATTCCTCGCCGAGTTCTGTCCACCAGGGACTCGAGCCCTGCGGTGCAAAGATCACCACCCGCGCGGCATCGGGCATCTCGCCCTTGGCCAGGACGACGTCGGCATTGGCGTCTACCAGGGCCAGGTCGCCACTGGTCTGGGCGAAGGCAAAGACGCTGTGTTCCAGGAAGAAGGCGTCCCGGGCCTGGACCTCGACCGTCACCGGCCGTTTCGGCGCGACGACCAGATAGGCGAGGTTGTCCTCCGCCAGGGCATCCTCCAGATCGATTTCCACCCGCCACTGTCCCTCTCCTCCGGCTTCAATCGTATAGAGTTCGGGTTTATTGATGCCGGGTTGTATCGTCACCGGGATGACCTTGACGGTCTGCCCCTGGGGTCCATACTTGACCAGAATATCGGTCTCTACCGGGGCCTGGTAAGAGGAGGCCAGTCTGAAGTAGAGGGACAGACGATAGGGCTGTGTTGCAAGCGTTTGGATGTCACAGGCCACCAGGCCCACATTGTCCTGCCGCGTGCCCACCTTGAGCAACTCGATGCGTCCCGGAACGGCTTCCCCCAAGCCCGCCCCGTCACTGATGAGAATGATGCGATACCGGTCCGTGCCACCTTCTTCCAGAGAGAGTGCGGTCAGGGCCCTTTCCCGCAGCGGACAGGCAGACGCTTCGACGCGATCCAGGGCCTCCATGAGCGTACGTGGATTGGTGGTGAAGTGACTGTGGAACTGGACATCCCAGGCCACGGCGGCAATCGCCGCCTGCTGATTGGCGCCGAGACTCCGCACGATTTGGGTGGCCACTCCTTTGGCCAAGGCCAGTCGTGTCTGCCCCTGATCCCGCGCATTCATGGACGCGCTGTTGTCCACCAGCAGCAGGAGATCTTTGCGTTCGTCCCCCGCGAATTCCGGGGCGCAGAGGGCGAAGACGACGGCGAGAAAGGCCAACAGCATGAGCAAGAGACTGAGCAGGTCCCGCAGTTTTTGGAAGAGACTGCTGCTCCGTTTCTGGTCGAACAGGGCCTGCCACAGGAAATAGGCCGTGGTGGGCTTGCGTCGCGGGCGCAGCTTCAGGAAATAGACCGCCACCAGGGGCATCAACCCCAGCAGGGTCCAGAAGAAAACCGGAAAGAGGAATGTCACGCAACCAGCCCCCCTCGTCGCAGGATGCCCTGTATCACCTCCTCGAAGGGGACCTCGGTCGTCGTCGAGACCAGGCCGATGCCCTGTTTGGCGCAGAACTGCTGCAGGCCCGCGTTCCAGTCCGCCACGGCCTTCTCATAGGCGGCGGCCTCGCGGCTGGTCACCGTGATCCGACGGCGCTGGCCCGTTTCGACACACTCCAATTCCACATCACCCTTCAAGTGACAGCGCCGATCCTGCTCATCCTGGAGCTGGAGGCAGAAGACATCGTGCTTGTGCCATTTGAGAAAATGAAGACCCTCCGCGAAGCCGCCGGGACAGAAGAAATCGGAGATCAGCAAGA
>JADFHU010000517.1 GCA_022567055.1 Planctomycetota bacterium | reverse complement strand
TTGAAGGTGGCTGTTCCATGAAACCATTCCATGCAAACGGGCGCGATCAAAACACGCCGGCGACGCCAGGAGTAACCGATCCCCTCCCCTCCAAGACGCTGAAAAAGAGACCGACTCCTGCGCCACCGTTCGACACGTCCGTGCGACAAGAGGTCTCGACCTTCTCGCGGCGTCGCTTTGTAAAGCACTCGTTGATGGCGGGCGCTGCGCTGGCAGTCCCCTATTTCATTCCGGCGAAGGCCTTGGGGCGAGATGGATCAGTGGCTCCGAGCGAACGAATCGTCCTGGCGGGCGTTGGCCACGGTCCCCGGGGGCGCTATGACCTGATGAGTGCCATGCTGCCCGAGAAGGACATCCAGTTTGTGGCCGTCTGTGATATCCAACGGACTCGACGTGAGCAGGCCAAGGCCATTGTCGATACCCACTATGGCGACCATGGTTGCAAGATGTACCGGGACATGTTCGAGATTTACGGTCGTTCGGATATCGATGCGGTGTTGATCGCCACCGGAGAGCATTGGCATGCCTTGGCGTCCATCCTGGCCCTGAAAGCGGGCAAAGATGTCTATAGTGAAAAACCCTGCGGGATGACGATGCGCGAGGTTCAGGCCTTGGACGAGGCGGCCCAGCGCTACGGACGCGTTTTTCAGGCGGGAACACAACGCCGCAGTCAGGAAAACTTTCAGTATGCGGTCTATCTGGCGCAGAGCGGACGGCTTGGCAAGCTCCATACCTTGCACGCCTCAATCTACGTCCCGCGACGCACCTATGACTGGCTCCCGGCCGAACCGGAACCGCCTCAAGAGGAGTGCGACTGGGATCGTTGGCTGGGGCCCAGTCCCTGGCGTCCCTACAACAGGCGATACGTCGAGGGCAGATGGCGCGGCCACTATGACTTTGAGGGCGGGGCGAATTTCCTGGATTGGGGCGCTCATACGGTGGATTTATGCCAGTGGGCCAACCAGTCCGATCACACCATGCCGCTTGAGTATGAGGCGAACGACCGGGGAATCACGGCTCGCTACGCGAATGGCGTGAAATTGGTCTGTGATTTCCTTCCCGATCCCTTTGGGGATCGTTCTCCCCAATACCACACCGCAACGGGCACCTGTCCGGTGAGATTCATTGGTGATGAAGGTTGGGTGGAGACGGGTGACAGTGGCAAGATCGTGCTCTCCGAGCGCTTGGCAAAAACGGGGCAACGGCAGTTCAAGAAACCTGGGACCAGCGCGGCGGATCACGGCCGCAACTTTTTCGATTGTGTCAAGTCCCGGGCCTTGCCCGTTTGCAATCAGAAGATCATGCGCCGATCCCATATCGCCTGTTTCGCGGCCGCGATGTCCTGGGAACTGGGTCGAAAGATTACCTTTGATCCGGTTCAGGAGCGCTTCCTGGAAGATGCCGAAGCCAATCGCAGAATCAGCCGTGCCCTGCGGGAACCTTGGTCGTTGAACGTGTAGGCAATAGAAACGAGAGAATACACCATGGTGACCCAAAGACTGCCCAGACGACTCCCGGTGGGATTGCTGCTCATCGCGGCACTTTTCATTTCAGGGGCAACTCGCCCAGACACGGCGGAGTTGATCGAGGTTCTAAAGTCCGATGCCTCCCTGTTTGAAAAGGCCCGAGCTTGTCAACAACTGGGAGAGTTCGGCACCCGAGAGGCCGTCCCAGTTCTGGCCTCTCTGCTCAGTCACGACCACCTCGGCGCCTATGCGCGAACGGGCCTGGAGGGCATGCCCGGTCCCGAGGCCGCCGCGGCGCTGCGCGCCGCCTTGCGTCAAACCCAGGGAAAATCTCTCGTAGGGGTCATTAACTCCCTCGCCGCGCTGCGCGACGAGAAGGCCGTGGTCGCCTTGATGGCGCTGACCCGAGATGTTGATCACGAAGTTGCCCAGGCGGCGCTGTTGGCATTGGGGCGGATTTCAAAAGACGAGGGCCTCGCGGTGATTCGGGAGGCCTTGATCACCGGTCCCGCAGCGCTCCGCGAGGACGCGGCGGCGGCCTGCCTGCTGGCTGCCCAACACCAACTGACTGCGGGAGACATCAATGTCGCCCAGTCCATCTATGATGCGGTTCGGCGGGCTGAGGTTCCGGAGTCCTATCGCGTTGGAGCCACGCGGGGCGCGATTGTGGCGCGGCAATCGGGCCGCATCGCCTTTCTCATGCGGCAACTGCGCTCGGATGAGGCGGCGATCCGCGATGTGGCACTCTTGACGATCCGTGAAATTCCCAGCGATTCGCTCGCCACGGCCTTGAATGCCGAACTCGCCGTTGCGCCACCAGACCTGCAGATCCAGGTGATGGCGGCCTTGAAGGATTGTCACAACGCACACTCGCTGCGGATCCTGCAAAAGATGGTCCAATCGGGCAATCCTGAGATTCATTTAGCGGCGTTGCGTGTTGTGGCGGACATCGGTGGTTCAGCCAGTGCCCCCACGTTCCTGGAGGTGTTGAGGGCCCCCCGCAGTGAAAAGGAACTGTCCATCGCCGTGAGCAGCCTGGAGCAGATGGAAGGAGCCGGGGTCGGTGAACAGATCTTGGGCGCTCTATCTGCTGCGACTACACCGAAAACGCGTGTTGCCTTGATCCGCCTGCTGGGCAAGCGTAGGGTGGGTAGCGCTACCGGGGAACTGCTTCGACAGGCGGCCGCTGCGGATGCGGAGGTCAGCATTGCCGCCTACCAGGCCTTAAGACCGCTGGCCGGCCTTGACGAACTCCCGCAGTTGATCGCACTCACCGCACAGTGCCACGACGATTCAGTTCGACAGGCGGCTGTGAGTTCGGTGTATAGCGCCTGCAAAAACAGCGCGCATCCCCACCAAGCAGGTGCTTTGGTCCTGGAGGAATTACAGAGAGCCACGGCGGCCCCCGAAAGAAGCGCCTGGGTTAGAGTCCTGGCCCTGCTGGGATACCGTGAGGCGCTGCCGACCATCGCAGGGGCGCTGAGCGATGAGGACAAGGACCTGGTCCGGGACAGCATATCCCATCTGGCTCGCTGGCCGGATCCAACGCCCATCGATCTGTTGTTCGGCGTCATTGAGGGAGACGCCAGTGCGACGCTGCGCCGGCGTGCCCTGATGGCCGTCCTCCAGTTGGCTAGCGGCGCAGCCGATCGGGATCTGGCGACCGTTGAGGAGCTGGTGGGTTGGTTCCAACGGGCAAGCAAGGCCGCTCAAGACGTTCAGGAAAAGCGTTCGCTCATCTCGGGTCTCGGGCGCGTCAAGCACATCGACAGTATGCGGCTATTGGTATCCTATCTCGATGATGCCGAGGTGAAGGTCGAAGCCACACACGCCATGGTGCAAGCTGCCGGCCCCTTGGTGACGGGGCCCGGCTATGCTGAGGTGGACACCCTCTTGAAGAAAATATCGGGTATACAGGACGAACGCTTACTCAAGAGTATTGCCGCCCTGCAACGTGACATTAATGCTACAGCCGCAAGGCTCCAGGCGTCCGAAGTCATCACCCTCTTCAACGGAAAAACCTTGAGAGGCTGGCAGGGGAATCTAGACTGGTTCCGCATCGAAGAGGGTGCGATCGTGGCGGGTTCGATGGATCGGCCCATCCCTCGCAATGAGTTTCTCTGTACAACGAGCCAGTATCGGGACTTTGAGCTGCGCCTGAAGGTCAAGTTGAAGGGGGATCTGCAGCGGGCCAATGCCGGCATACAGATTCGCAGCCGGCGGATTCCTAATCACCACGAAATGATCGGTTACCAGGCCGACATGGGCCAGCACTACTGGGGCGCTTTATACGATGAATCGAGACGGCGCAAGGTCCTCGCCCAACCCGATCCTGAACAGTTGGCTCGGGTGCTAAAACCCAACGACTGGAATGACTACCGCATTCGTTGCCAGGCAGGACGGATCCAGCTATGGATCAACGACTTTCAAACGGTCGACTACACCGAGGCGGACGAGCACATCGAACAGACCGGCCTCATTGCGTTACAGATCCATTCAGGGCCACCGGCGGAAGCATGGTACAAGGACATCACCCTTCGTCCCCTCAGTCCCATGCGGTTTCGCACACACATCATCAACGAGGATTCAAGGTTTGAAGCGGCCGGCATCGTGGATGTCAACCGCGACGGCAAACTGGACATCTTCTGTGGAGGTTTTTGGTATGAAGCACCCGATTGGAAGAGGCACTTCGTCCGCGAGGTTCCCGAACAGAGCGGATACCACTATGATTTCGCCAATCTTCCCTATGACGTGGATGGTGACGGCTGGACAGACATCATCAATGCCGCCTGGCACAACCAAACCCTCTTTTGGCTCAAACACCCCGGTCGATCAGGTGGGCCCTTCCAAACCATCGCCATCGACAGGCCCGGCAATATGGAGACCGCCCTGCTGGTTGATATCAACGGTGACGGCCGGATGGACATCTTGCCCGCGGTGAACAATGCCCCCTGCTGGTATGAAGCGACGCCTTCAGGGAAAGAGACGCACTGGACCAAGCATGAGGTGCCCCCCCAACTCAAGGGCCATGGCATGGGGGCCGGTGATGTCGACGGCGATGGCCGCTGTGACATCGTGGCCCCCGGGGGTTGGTTGCAGCAGCAGCCATCCGGGCCCTGGAGCTGGCACGCGGAATTCAGCCTCGGTGCCACCAGCGTACCCATTCTGGTCTTTGATGTCGACTCTGACGGCGACACGGACATCCTATGGGGCATGGGACATGACTACGGTCTCTATTGGCTGGAGCAGATCGAAAAACA
>JADFHU010000516.1 GCA_022567055.1 Planctomycetota bacterium | reverse complement strand
GGCCATCCGAGGATGGTCGATGGAGCCTGACGCCGTCCAGAGGGACAACAGCGGCTGCCTTTATCCGCCAGTGGCTGCGCCAGCAGCGAATAAGACAGCTAAAGAAAATAAGCCGCTCGAATGCAGACTCATTTTTTTAGGTGCTCTAAGAACACTCATCGCCGCAGCAGTTCTGCTGGGCGTACTCACCGCCGCCTCCGTGGACGCCGCCTCGAACCGACCCAACATCGTTGTCATCCTGACCGACGATCAGGGCTACGCGGACATCAGCTTCAATCCGAATCATCCGAAGGAGGTCTCGACGCCGCACATGGACGCGCTGGCTCGGGAGGGGGTGTTTTTCTCCCAGGCCTACACCAGCGGACACGTATGCTCGCCGACACGGGCCGGTCTCATGCTGGGACGTTATCAGCAGCGGGTCGGGATTTACACCGCCGGCCAGGGCGGCAGTGGCTTCGATCCCAAACTGCCGATCTTTCCCTCATTTCTGCCTGAGGAATACACGTCGACCGTGATTGGCAAATGGCATCTGGGACTGGACCAGGATTATCCGGAATTGAAATGGCATGCTTTGAACCGCGGCTTTGATGAATGCTACAAATTCATGGGCCGCGGCGGCCACGATTATTTCACCTTGAAAGGTGTGAAAAGTGGTTACGCGCCCATCTACCGGAACAAGGAACGGATCGCGGCGACGGATTACGAAGGCTACCTGACCACTCGCCTCTCCGAAGAAGCCGTAGAGTTCATCGACCGCGAGAAAGAGAATCCCTTCTTCCTCTACCTGGCCTACAATGCCGTCCATGCCCCCGCGCAGGCGCCCCGGGAGGACATCGAACGCTTTCAGAAAAAGTTCCCTGAACTCTCGCGCAAGCGTGCCATTTTGATGGCCATGCTCTATCACCTGGATCTGGGCGTCGGCTCTGTGGTGAAGAAACTCAAGGACGAAGGACTGTGGGAGAACACCCTGCTGTTTTTCCTGACGGACAACGGCGGAGCGAAGGCGATGAACGCCAACAATGGGATCTTGCGCGGCTTCAAAGGCAGTCTCTATGAGGGCGGCGTGCGGACGCCCTGGGTCGTCAGTTGGCCGGCGAAGTTCGCAGGCGGCCGCACGATCGATACACCGGTGATTTCCATCGACATTCTCCCCACCGTGCTCGACGCCACCGGTGCGAAAATGCCGGCGACACCACCGTTTGACGGCAAGAGTCTCTTGCCGATGTTGACCGGCATGGCCCATGCGCATCACGCCAACCTGTATTTCAACAGTGGGGAACCCAAAGGCGAATGGGCGGTTCGTCAGGGCCATTGGAAAGCCCACGGCTTCAAGGATAAGGTTGCACTCTATGATCTCTCAAAGGACCCCTCGGAAGCCCATGACCTGGTGGCTAAGAACGCCGACAAGGCCCGCGAGCTGTTTCGACTGCACCAGGTGTGGCTGAAAGAAATGGTGAGGTCCGCGCGTGGCGGAAAAACGCCCGTGGCCAAGAAGATGCAAGTCAAGATCGATGAACCTAAGGGGACACGCCAAAATAACTTTACCATTTCTCATCTCAAAATCACGTCATCTTCAGCCGCTTCTCAATCGCGAATTCCTCGACGTAGAATGGCTACGCCTGTGGATTCGCTCAATCGAGCGCGACTGAATCTAACGCAATTTTGAGCGATAAATGTCAAATTTATTGTGGCGCGCCCCCTAAATTGAGCAAGGCCGAACGCAGGAAGAGACGGGAGGCTCGGAAGAAAGTAATCAGTGGTCAGTGGTCTGTAGGTATGTAGGTATGTAGGTATGTGGGTATGTGGGTCCGTAAATCTGTGAGTCTGTGGTCGGTAATCGGTAGTCTGTGTCTGAAGGGGCAACTCCCTATGAACCCTAAATTAGCCTGTTCAAGTGTTTTCTCGCTGTTGGCGATCGTGGCGCTGCATTCGAGCGCGATGGCGGCGAAGCCGGACAGGCCCAACGTCCTGTTTGTCGTTTGCGACGATCTGAACACGCACGTTTCCCCTTCCGGCTACGCTCCGATTCAGACGCCGGCGTTGAAACGCTTCGCCGCGGAAAGCCTCACGTTCCGTCGCTCGTATTGCCAGTATCCGGTGTGCGGCCCGTCACGCGCCTCCTTTCTCTCGGGCCTTTACCCCGAAACGACCGGCGTTCTCGACAACAAGAGTGACATTCGGCTGACCCGCCCCGGCACGGTCTCCCTGCCACAACGCTTCAAGGAAAGCGGCTACTGGACCGCCAGCGTCGGCAAGGTTTTCCATTCGTCCAGGCAGCAGCAGGGCAAGGTCGCCTGGAACGAACAGATTATGTTCAAGAACGACGAATTACCGCGGGTGACAGAAGCGCGCAAGGCCTTCGAAGCGAAGCACGGTTCCGCCGAAGCCCGCAAGAATCGCAAGGCCTGGAGGGCGCATCTTCAGACGCTTTCCAAACAGACACGCGGTCAGTCCCAACCGGGGTATGGCCCGACACGGTTGAAAGACGAGCAACACAAGGACGGGAAAAACGTCCGACAGATCATCGAATGGCTCGACCAGGAGCGTTTTGGCGACCAGCCGTTCTTCATCGCCTGCGGCATACACAAGCCGCACGTCCCCTTTCTGGCGCCGCAAAAGTACTTTGATCAGTACCCCGTGCAAGATCTGCGCTTCCAACTCAGCCCGCCCCATGACTGGGATGACATTCCACCACGGGCAATGGTGAAGCGCTTCGGAGCCTTCGGTTTCGAGCTGGGCAAGGAAAACGACGCGCTGCGCCGCGAGTACACGCAAGCCTACCACGCCTGTGTCTCCTTCATCGATACCCAGTTGGGCAGGCTCTTCGACGCGCTTAAGCAGAGCGGCCTTTGGGACAACACCATCGTCGTCTTTACTTCGGATCACGGCTACCATCTCGGTGAGCATTTCATGTGGGGCAAGGTCACGCTCTTCGAGGAGTGCGCCCGCACGCCGCTGGTCATTCGCGTGCCCGGCATGACACGTCCCGGCGCCGTCACCCAAGCGCTGGTGGAACATGTCGATTTCTATCCCACGCTGCTCGAACTCTGCGGATTGAAAGCAGACGGACCCCTGCAGGGGCGCAGCTTCGTCCCCGTGTTGAAGAATCCGGAATCCCAGGGAAAAGAAGTCGTTTACACCGTGGTCACGCGTGGCAAGGAACTCGGTCGTTCCATCCGCTCCCATCGCTGGCGTTTTGCCCAATGGGGATCACCGGATCAGGTCGAACTCTATGATCTGGAACAAGATCGATACGAATACACCAACCTCGCGCAGGATCCGGATTTCAGTTCGCAGTTGAGAAAGATGAAGGTCCTCTTCCGGGAAGCATGCCAGCGGGCGAGGAGTGGGGGGTAGTCAGTCGTCAAAATATTATGTGACTCTGTATTTTCGGCCTGGTTCAAGGTTCCAGGTTCACGGTTCACAGTTGAAGGAAAAGCTGATTCAAGGTTTCTAACCGTGAACCATGAACCAAAAACGCTAATTCGGTATGCGGTTTACGACTTCGGAAGCACCATAAATCCGGCAGAACTGTTACCTGAAATTGAACCATGCCGTATTTTCGTGTCGTTCCGTCGCCCATCTATTGAATTACAATTACTCTTGTAGCGGCAAATGAACCGACCTATAATAGGGTACGGAAATCATGAGTTGTTTTAACTGCTTAAAAGGCGGATAATTCTGTGCATAATCAGGAAAATCGAGAGTTCACCGATCATCAGGAAATGTATCTCAAGGTGATCTATACCTTAATGTCAGAGCACAAGGTTGCTCGGGTTAAGGAAATCGCAGAGCGTCTCAAAGTGACCAAGTCATCGGTCAGCAGTGCGCTTAAATCTTTATCAGACAAAGGTTTGGTCGTTTACGATCCCTATAGTTACGTCGAACTGACACCGAAAGGAAAGAAGCTCGCTGCCCAGGTGCTCAGCAAATACGACATTCTGACCAAATTTTTGGTGGGTATCCTGGGAGTCCCCGAGGACGTGGCCCACGAAAACGCATGCCGCATGGAGCACGTCGTGGACGACTCGGTGATGAAACGCCTGGTCCAGTTTCTCGGTTTCTGCAGCGATTCCGATATCCAACGCTGGAAAGAGGATGCCAAGGCAGCACGGAAGAACTCGATAAGTGCTGTATCTGCAGGGAGTTAAATCCATATGGCCTTGTCCCGATTAATCGTGCAGGTTCATTCGTCCTGCACGCAACTGGGTAAAAGGCAGGGAAGGCAGGGAAGGCAGGGAAGGCAGGTACACCACGGCAAAAGGAAAAATTTGTGTTTTTTTACAAATAATGTTTGATCTGACAAACAATATAAACTAAACCTGACTCTATTAGACGACTCTACAAGTGTTAATCAAGGAAAACGTGCAATGGATATCACATCACTGAAAGTCGGCATGTCGGGAATAATCAGCCAAATCGTGGGAGGCGACGATCTCTCGATCCAACTGGAGGAAATGGGGTTTGTGCCCGGCTGCGAAATATCTATTGTATCCCGTGGACCTTTCGCCGGACCTGTCGCTTTGGCGGTTCGGGGTACGACGATTGCGTTGCGAAGAAGTGAAGCGAGTCGGATTAAGATCGGCTCTTAAAAGCACCCATCAAGAGGTGCGAATTATCCAGCTCCCGTGGTCTATGGGCTGGTGTTGAGACCATCGTCTTGTCCTGCCCTAATCAACCCACACACAATTCCCCTGAAACGATTCAGCAGAAATCTCGTCTGCGGATCCT
>JADFHU010000515.1 GCA_022567055.1 Planctomycetota bacterium | reverse complement strand
TATATCAATAGAAACAAAAGGTTATGTGGCCCTGGCACAAAGTGGGCTACAAGTTTTTGCCGGTAGGCCTCACATTAATAAGACGTCCATATTGACATAAACGACAATATACACGTATTATTAATCATGTTCACTGATACCCAAATACGTGAAGTCTTTCACTTTTACTTTCTCGACAGGCTTCTGAAACTATCCGATCCCGGCCTTTATATACTCAAGGACGGCGTCAATCTGCGTTTCTTTTTCAGAAGTCCCCGGTATTCGGAGGATATGGATATCGACGTATTGGCCGGCAGTGTGCAGACCTTGAAAAAGAACGGCTACAAGATTCTTAATGACGGAGCTTTTCAACGTAGTTTGCGATCGTTTGACATTGCCGACATTGAAGTCAACGACCCGGCCAAAGCCAAGCAGACCGAAACAACGCAGCGATTCCGATTCGGGTTGATAACTCCCGCCGGTCATCGCCTGCCTACCAAGGTTGAATTTTCCCGGCGCAATGAGTCCAGCGATGGTGAGTCGGAATCGGCATTGGTCGACACAGAGATTGCCCGTTCCTATCGAAGACTTTCGTTCCGATGCCCGCACTACACTGGTGGCGCCGCCGTTGTGCAAAAAGTGCGGGCGCTCGCCGGTCGCCCCGTGACGCAAGCACGCGATGTATTCGACCTCGCCATCTTGTTTCGCGGAGGGCACGGCCTATCCGCAGCCGGGTCGCAACTACTCGCAGACGGAGAGCACGCGAAAGCAATTGATTGCCTGATGGGATTGACCTGGCAGGAATACGAAGGACAGGTCGTGGAGTTTCTGGAAATGGAATCTCGAGAGGAGTATGGCAGCAAGAACGCCTGGAATTCGTTGCAGAATCTGGTGCTGAGTCAGTTGGAATCCGATGCTTGAGCTACTTAACTCGAATGATTTCGTTGTCTTTACGACACGCGAGTTTGCGAGTCACGTTGGCATCTCGATGTCGGCGGCCGCTAAACAGTTGTCTCGGCTATCCGAAAAAGAATTTCTGACTCGAGTGACCAAAGGCGTTTGGGCAAATACCGGTCATCCGTATTTTCATCCAATATGCTGCGTACCGTACCTGTTGGGCAAAGAGCAGGGCTATGTTTCGTTTCTGACGGCGTTACATCTGCACGGTGTGGTTTCGCAAATCCCGAAGACGATCCAGGTTGCGACAACAGGACGCGCTCGTTCGCTAGATTCGCCAGTTGGCCGCTACGAGTTTTTCCAGATCAAGCCAGAACTGATGACGCAGGGCGTTGACTGGAGTGAATCGCAGCTGCCTTATCTCGTCGCCAGCGCGGAAAAAGCGCTGCTCGATACGCTGTATCTCGCTACACGCAAAAATCGACGATTCGCGCGCATGCCTGAGCTTGATGTCATGCAGTCCGGGTTTCGATCGCAAGAGTTCGGGCGTCTTCTTGATCGTACCTAATAAATCCGATACTGAAGGCGGCCTTTTGGGTACTCTCATAATCTTTCATTGCCAAAGTATTTACATATACTAATTTAATACTAATCTATTCAGATTTAGTATATCGACCGGCATGCAACATTTAAATACTAATTCTGAATAGTTTAGTATTTAATTAGTACATGGACAGGTAGCCCAACGAAACCCTCATTTCGGGGTCATTTGGGCATATTGGCATGGTTAATGCCTAGCCTCGCGCTCTTGATCCCCTCCCGACGCGGTAGAGCCACAGCGCGATGACTGCCAACAGCACGAGGCCTGGCCAAGCGCCAAGGGGCTCCTCGACTACGGCCAAAGCGTCCGGTCGACCGCTCAAGACGATGGGGATCGCCAGAACGATACCCACCAGCGCCTCGCCCGTAATCAAGCCCGATGCGAAAAGCAAGCCCCGGCGATCGTTGGTCTCGACAGCCTCTTTGGTTTGGCCGATCTTGGCCTGGTAGCCCTTGATCAGGAAATGAATGATGCCGCCGACAAAAATCGGGATCTCCAATTCTAAGGGTAGGTATATGCCGATGGCAACCGCCAGGACCGGTGTTCTAAACGTACTGCCCCGGGCCGCCAAGACCCCGTCCAGCACGATGACTCCAACCGCCATCAGCGCACCCAGACCCACAAAGAGCCAGGGAAGATTGTTGTCAAACACACCCTGGGCAACAGAGGCCATCAAGTTGGCCTGAGCTGCAAAGAGGGGGTTGTCCTTCGCGGAAGAGTGCTCGGCAAAACCATAGGCCTTGCACAAGAGCATAAGCACCGGGGCCATCACCAAGGCGGAAGACAGTGTCCCCACCATCCCGCGCAACTGCAATACATCGTGCATGGCGGCGTGATTCTCATTGGCACCGAAGGCACGCTGCGACCCAGACAGATGACGCGTGTCTACGATGTCACCGATCTCACAAGTCCCCCGGCCAACTATTTCTTTTTGGCGCTGCCGCTGCTGAGCAGCACCTTCCCTCTCGGTCTTCCCCTGACACCCGTCCCACTGGCGGGAACCCGAGTGAGGTGATGGCTGTGTCGCCTGCTCACTGACCTATGCTTTCCTTAGTGTTTTGCCCTGTTCCGATCCGATAGAGCCACACGCCAATTCCCGCCAGCAGGAACAGACCCGGCCAAGGGCCAAGCTGGTAGCTACCGATTGCGAGCGCATCCGGCTTACCGCTGAGTACGATGGGAACCGCCAATAGAATGCCGATGATCGCCTCGCCGGTGATCAGGCCGGAGGCAAAGAGCAGGCCGCGCCGGTCTAACGTCTCGACCGCCTCTTTCGCCATGGCGCGCTTCTTCTGGTACGACTTGAGCAGGAAGTGAATGACGCCACCAATGAATATGGGGACTTCCAGCTCGAGTGGCAGGTAGATACCGATGGTGACCGCCAGCACCGGTGTTCGAAATTGGCTGCCGCGGGCCACGAGGTATTCGTCCAGCCCGATGATCGCTGCGGCCATGGCGGCGCCGATGCCGACAAAGGTCCAGGGCAGATTCCCATCAAACACGCCTGTGGCGACGGACGCCATGAGATTGGCCTGAGCCGCAATCAGCGGATTGCCTTTGGCAGACGCGTGGCCGGCAAAACCGTAGGCTTTTAGCAGCAACATCAGTATCGGGGCCATGACCAAGGCCGCAGACAGTGTCCCGACTATTTGCATCACCTGTTGTTTCCAGGGAGTCGCCCCCAGGATGTGCCCGGCCTTGAGGTCCTGCATGTTGTCGCCGGCGATCGCCGCCGCACAACAGACCACAGCGCCAATGATAATGGCGGCAGGCGGACCGTTCTCGTTGTCTCTTCCCAGCAAAACCACCAACAACAACGCCGAGATGGTGACGGTGGCGATGGTGACACCGGAGATCGGATTGTTCGAAGATCCCACCAAACCCGCCATGTACCCGGCCACCGCCGAAAACAAGAATCCCGTCAACAGCATTAGCAGGGCCATGATTAGAGATACACTCACCTGGGCCACAAAGACTTCATACACCAAGAACAGCGGCACAACAGAACAGACAATTAGGATGAGCACCCATTTCATGGGAATGTCTCTTTCCGCCCTATCCAGTATTTTCGGCGTGTTGCCGCCAACTCTTTTATAGGCCTTCAGTCCGCTCATCACGCCGCCCACCAGAGATTTTCGCATGCTAAAGATAGTCCACAGCCCGCCGATGAGCATGCCGCCCACGCCCAGATAGCGTGTCCTCGCGGACCAGATTCTCCATGCATAGGCACCGGCCTCCACCGGTTTTCCCAGCATTTCGGCAACCTCGGCGTTGTGGCTCGCTACCGCTTCAATCTCTTCTGCAACCATGTTTGGATCTACGGTTTGATACTCCAAGGCAAAGACGGTCCAATCGTCCGCCCGCATGACCTCGCTCTGAAGCTGATACATCGGCCAGTCCTGCTGGCCCGCCAAGATGGGGATGGCGACACACCAGTTAACGATGCCCCCCAAGATGATCAGCACGGCGATGTTGAGCCCCACGATATAACCCACTGCCAGAAGGGCAGGGCTGAGGTTCGTGCCGACGTAACCGACACTACCGCCGATGCGTCGAGCGATTTCTCCGGTATCCGGCCAGAACCGAAATCCACTGCCTGCACCCAATTTGAACAGTCCGGCGGCGATGGCGGACTTGACGATGTAGAAGATATCGGACCCACCCTTTTGTCCCGATTTGAGCACCTCCGCCGTTGCCACACCTTCGGGGAACTTGAGATCTCCATCGACAATCAGCGCCCGCCTGAGCGGGATGGTAAAGAGCACACCCAATAGGCCGCCGAATCCCGCGATGACCGTGACCCATAGATAGTTGAAGTCCGTCCAGTAATCCATGATCACCAAAGCGGGCAGGGTGAAGATCACGCCGGCGGCCAGGGACTCGCCCGCCGAGGCCGCGGTCTGCACAATATTGTTTTCCAGGATGTTGTGCTTCCTGAAGAGACGCAGGATACCCATCGACACCACGGCGGCCGGTATCGACGCCGAGACGGTCATGCCGGCGAACAGTCCCAGATAGGCATTGGCCGCCGCCAAGACCATCGACAACACGATCCCTAGTAATACGGCCTTGACGGTAATCTCAGGGAGTGACTTTCCATTCTGTTCCATGTCATGTCCTCGCAATGGATAGGCTCTGTCTGACAACTCGATCTGGCTTCGGTTGCTATTTCCTGACGAATTGTGCCACAAAATACTTGGCTGTCACCGATTCACCCGTGGCCCGCTCAATCATCTGGTTCCCGGGCTAGATGGCTGCCGGTTCAAA
>JADFHU010000514.1 GCA_022567055.1 Planctomycetota bacterium | reverse complement strand
ACCTCGACGGTGAGACGGCCTTCGAGATCACCCCCGACGACTGCCGGCGCTACCACGAATTCATGGCCGGGGAAGGCCTCGACCTGTCGCAGTTCGCCATCCTCTACAGGGAATGCTTGTTCTCACCCGACAAGGCGGAGCGCGAGATGGTGACCAGGAAGATCAACCGGGGAACGGAGATCGCCGCCGCCATCGGCGCCCAGGCCTTCCTGTTGCGGCCCGGCTCGCGGAGCCCCGCCGGTTCGTGGACACCGCACCGAGACAACCACCTGCCTGAGTGCCGCGATCTCCTTATAGAGACCCTGATGCCGATCGCGCGGAAGGCGGAACAGGAAGGGGTCATCCTGGCGATGGAGACCCACGTCGTCTCCATCATGGACCCGCCGGAAAAGTGCCGCGACATCGTGGCGGCCGTGGGCTCCGAGCACCTGCGTCTCATTATGGACGCCGTCAACCACTTCCGCAGCATCCAGGCCGTCTACCACAGCTCCGATTTCCTGAACTACATATTCGACACCATGGGCCCGCTGGCACCGGTGGCGCACCTGAAGGACCTCAAGGTGTCGCCGGGTCTCGTCGTTCACATCGACCAGGAGGTGCCAGGAGAGGGGGAGCTCGACCTGGCCCTCATGCTGCAGCGTTTCGACGGCCTGTTCCCCGACGGGTACGGCCTGATCGAGCATCTGCCACGTGAGAAGGTGCCCGTCGCGGCTGCCAATATTCGCCGCCTTGCCGCCGAGTGCGGCGTCGACATTCACTGACAAGAGAACTGCGGCAGTCGCCTGTCGCCTCTTCCATTCCCTCCGACCAGCATTTCTGGCCGCTCCCTAGGCCCGGAGCGGTGTGGCAAACTCCACCTCCGTCTCCTTTTCCAATCGAGTCTGACCCCATTGGTTCGCTATGAACTCGTTATACGTCCTTCACGCGAATCATCAGTTTACCCGTGTTGGCTCCCGTGTAGAGTTTCTTCACCGTTTGAAGCGCATTTTCTAGGCCGTCAACGATCTCGGTACGCACCTTGATCTTGCCTTCGGCCATCCATTGACCAAGGGTGGCGATCGCTTCTGGGTAGCGCTCCGCGAAATCCAGCACGATAAAACCTTCTACACGGAGGCGCTGCATCAGGATCATCGCATAGTTGTATGGCCCAGGTACGGGTTCGGTGGCGTTGTACTGAGAAATCAGGCCACAAGTCGGAATGCGGCCTTTGAAGTTCATCAGCTTCAGACACGCATCGAGGATCTCGCCACCCACGTTGTCGAAGTAGACGTCAATGCCGTCCGGACATGCAGCGGTGAGCGTTTTGGGCACGTCTTCTGTTCGGTAATTGATTGCCACGTCGAAGCCGAGGTCGTCCTGAATCCAGGCGCATTTTTCATTGGTTCCGGCGAGCCCGACAACACGGCAACCCTTAATCTTCGCGACCTGGCCGACAATCGAACCGACAGCACCAGCGGCGGCCGAGACCACGACGGTTTCGCCCTCCTTGGGCTCACCGATATCAAGCAGTCCAAAATAGGCGGTAGGGCCGACAATGGTAAACGTGCTGAACGCATCGACGACAGCAACCGGCCTAGTATCACCCATTGGGCTCACGATCTGGGGGGTCCCGATCTGATAGTCCGCCCACACGCCGAGACCACTCACGATGGCGCCTTCGGCATAGTCTGGATGATGAGATTTAACGACGGTGCCGCAAACAACACCACGCATCGGAGCGTCGAGTTCGACCGGGGGCATGTATTGATCCATATCGCTCATCCAGATCCGATTGGTCGGGTCGAGCGACAGGTAATTCAAGCGAAACAGGAACGCACCCTCGCTGGGTTCAGGGATAGATTCTTCTTCAAAACTTAGGACATCGTCGGTAATGTCGCCGACGGGCCGTTTGCGAAGCCGCCAGATGCGGTTTACTTCAGACACAATAGCGGAGAGTACACTGGCTGATACGCTTGCAATGACACCTGCCTCAAGAGGTTGTTGATGGCCTAACAGCAGCGTTCAGCGGCGGCACGGACGAAAGTCGCCGAAGCCGACGATGTTGCCACCAAGTGCGTCACTCGTCTACAAGGCCTCGGTGCAGTCCGCTGCAACGTCGGGTTAGGCCGCGCCGTTTCGAATAGGGCGTCCATTACAACTGCGCGAGCTCAGTTGAGTCCAACGCGATCACCTGCCCGCATCGTTCCCGCCGCCTCGACCACGGCGTACACGCCAGCGCAAGGAAACTGCCCGACATCGCCGACTTGAACCCTGTTGTGCCGAGTGAGCGTCCGGAGGACATCGGCGTCCTTGGGTAAATCATCTTGAGCAAGCGTCGTCATCACGCATCGCGGATCAGGCAGGGCCACACGGAGTCGTACCACGTCACCGATCGAGAGTTCCTGCTCGATCCAGTCGTTCTCGACGAATCCCGCTTTTCTGGTGTCGATAGATTACATTCATGCGGAACCGGCGTTGGTCGAAGCAGCTCTGTGTCCGAAACCCGCTCAGCTGCTCGAGGGTGGACGTCGTCAGGACGGTCACCGGGAAAAGGTCGAAGAACGAACCGACGGGCACAGCGGAGGCAAGACCGGCTTCGGCGAAAAAGGCCGAGCCGAGCTTCTGCTCGACCACCGTGTCTCGGTGGCCTGCCGGGTCTAGATCCTCGACGTCCGGATGGTACTGGTCGATGGTGAAGTCATCCGGCGCGGAGCGGGCAAGAGTGACGCCCCGTTTGAAGCACGCGGACAGCACTCGATCGACGTCACTGGAGTCGCTCATCACCGACGTGCCGTCCGGCAACACAATCCGCACTGGCGGCAGCTCGCGGCCCGCTTGTGGCGGCTCGGCAAACTCTGCCTGGCAGCCCAACAAGTCGGGAAATAGCCTCACGCTCTTCGCGCTCACCCAAGAGTCCTCGCTCGGTGAGTTCCGCTTGCTCAAGCTGCTCGCGGCTCATGGACTTGACCGGAAACCTCCACAGCCCGGCTAAGGAGCCTACTACTTCGCTGCTCGCCATGTGTTCCTCCTTAGCACCTCATTTGGTGTTGGTTCTGAGTTCAGTCTACAGACGGAATCAGGGGCAGCCTAACGGCTGCGAGCTGAGCGGCACGATATATCGTGTCCGCTCCAGCGAATTGTTAGCTTCGCTTGATAGCCATAGATTCACTTAGTCGACTGTCTTGAATTTCTCAGCCTCCTTTGAGCCGCCGGTAACGTTGCCCTCGCTATAGGAGTGTGCCCCTGCACCCGCAAGCTTCCCTCCATCAACTATGAGATATTCATTCCGAATCGGCTTACCATCGAACCAGCATTCCAATATCTCTCTGCTACCCGCGGCATATCTTGACTGTGCCGACAAAGAAGTGCCTGAAGTGTGTGGTGTCATTGCATGGTGCGGCATGGTTCTCCACGGATGATCATTAGGTGCCGGTTGCGGAAACCAGACATCGCCCGCATAGCCGGCCAAATGACCACTCTCCAAGGCCTTTGCGACAGCATCGCGGTCACAAATCTTTCCTCGAGCTGTATTAACCAGGTAGGCGCCGCGCTTCATTTTGCTAATCATTTTCTCATCAAACATATGCTCCGTCTCAGGATGAAGTGGGCAGTTGATTGTCACCACATCACATACCTTGATCATGGATTCAACGCTCTCATGAAAGGTCACGTTGAGTTCCTTTTCAATTTCAACTGGAAGTCGGTGCCTGTCAGTATAATGAAGTTTCACATCAAAAGGTTTCATTCTTTTGAGTACCGCGCTTCCAATACGACCTGCAGCAACGGTCCCAATGTTCATCCCTTCAATATCATACGACCTTGAAACACAATCAGCTATGTTCCATCCTCCTTTGATTACCCAGTTGTACGACGGGATATAGTTGCGAACAAGCGACAATATCATCATGCAGACATGCTCCGCCACACTGATGCTATTACTATAGGTAATTTCGCAAACGGTAATGTTATGGTCTATTGCCGCCTGTAAATCAACATGATCTGATCCAATACCAGCAGTGATTGCCAACTGAAGATTTTTGGCCTTTGCTATCCGCTCTGCAGTCAGATACGCAGGCCAAAAGGGTTGAGAGATCACTACATCTGCATCAACAAGCTCTCTTTCAAACACAGATTCCGGGCCATCTTTATCGGAGGTCACGACAAGTGTATGGCCACGCTCTTCCAGGAACTTACGCAGACCTAACTCACCAGAAACGCTGCCGAGAAGTGCGCCGGGAGTATAATCAATCGCATGAGGAGATGGCAATGTTTGTCCGTCTGGATAAGTATCCAGCTTAGGAATATCGCCGCGCGCGTAATTCGTGGGATAGCCATCAACGGGATCGTCATATAGTACGCACACGATTTTTGCATTGGTTATTTTCTTCATAATAATCTCCTTTAATTGAGCTAACGACTGAATGACCGGCTCGGGATAAGCTGCGCATCAGCGCCGATTATCCGAGTACGGTCGATTCACATGTTCGAAACCTGAGCGACTCTTCTCTCATCTCCACAATCGCCTCGTGCAGTGTGGTGTCAGAGGTGGACCCCTTTTCCGAACCACGATCCGGTCAAATTAAGTTATAGCACATGGTCGTCGGCTGATGGTTGATGTTGTCATTCTCTTTACACATTGAACAGTGATTTGTAGTCTGGTGTTGCTTGGTCGGAGGGTAGGGCTCTGCTGGGAAGCAACCCGAGCGCCGCTCCAGGCCAAGACCGAAGTGGCGGGCGGTGTGAACCGCCCGCCGTCTTTCGATCTCGGGCTTGG
>JADFHU010000513.1 GCA_022567055.1 Planctomycetota bacterium | reverse complement strand
TTGTAGCAAAGCTGGCTGCGAAAGCAGTATATAGAGCATCTCACGCAATCCGCGACGTAGGACGGCTACGCCTGTGGTTTCGCTCAATCGGGCGCGGCCAAGTATGGGGCACACTTGAACCCCAAATTGTCTAATTTATTTCATGCCGATCCCTAAATCTGAGCGGATAATTCGGTAACTTATTGCTTTGCGCGCCCTAAGATGTCTAAAACTATCATTATAGAGCTGGTGTCCGACTTCGCATGTCCCTGGTGTTTTATAGGGTATCGCCGGGTAAAAAAGGCGATCGAGCAGCGACCTGGTTTGGATACCGCACTCCATTGGCGGCCCTTCCAGCTCAACCCGGACATGCCGCGCGAGGGCCGTAACCGACGGGAGTACTATCGCAACAAGTTTGGAGATGAAGGTGCTGTGAATCTCCGCGAGACTCTGAAGAAGCCGGGAGCAGAGGAGGGAATAGTCTTCTGCGATGAACCGGATGCGCTGGCACCCAATACTCTCTCTGCGCACGTGCTGATGTTCTGGGCCACCGTAGACAAAAACATCGACATCAATGCGCTCGCTGAAATGCTCTTTACTGCGCACCATGTTGTATGCGAAAATATCGGGAATCATGGCGTACTCGGACGAATTGCCGGTGAAGCGGGCATGGATAAGCCCAGTGTGATGTCAAAGCTCGTAGCGGGTGACGATGAAGACAAGGTAAGGGAGCAGATTCATCTGTCTGCAGCGCGAGGTGTTTCGAGCGTGCCGTTATTCGTTATTAATGGCCAATACAGCATTTCAGGGGCCCATCCCGCGGATACCTTGGCTTCAGCTTTTGATCAACTAGCGCATGCAGAAGATGGGCGGAGCCTTAGGGAGCCTTAGAGTCAGCCCTTAAGTGAAAGTTTATGCTTACCAGGTGCCCTGCTTCGTGCTACGATGCCCGCTTGACTCGGGTCGGACCTGAGCAAGTTGTTACTCTACAGAGCCTTACGCTACATGTCACTCCGATTTTGGGACGTAGAGTAGTGTTTCCCCTCCCAAAAAAAACGGGGTGCCTAAGAGAAGTATGAGCCGATCCAGTCGTTATTTCATTCCCCGGGTATACGTGGCACATTACGCACCGTTGTCACAAGCAGGAGTTTCTGCTGAAATTCATGCGATGCACGACTGTCGGATATACCCAATACCGTAAAGCAAAGGATAGAGGACTTCGTCGTGTGCTGCCAGCTCGTCCCAACGGCATCAAGCCTGATCCGCTTGCTGTTCGTGAGCCCACATCTTCGGAGTCTCGCTACGCTCGCTTTCCTACATTAGGCTTCTTTCAGGTAGCGTTACCGCGTTTCCCTTGGCCCTAGGGGCCTCGCATAATTAAATGAGTCATTTATCGCTCAGATTTGTCTCATATTCAGTCGCGCCCGATTGAGCGAAACCAGAGGCGTAGCTGTTCTACGTCGCGGATTGCTTGGGATGCTTTTTATGCTGCTATCGCAGCTAGGGTTGACCCAAGGAAGCCGCTGTTTTCGCGATTGAGAAGCGATCTAGGATGGGATGCAATTGGGCATTCAAAAGTCCAAGTTGTTTGTTGCCGTTCCCTTAGCTAGCCTTCGCCTGCGTTGGACTGGCTCGACGCTTTGGTTTGAAACAGGTGTCATTATATTCCATACTATCAGTCTCAAGTCGCCGGGCATGCCCGGCACACAGTAAATCGCTCAAACAGAGCGGCGGTTAGGCCGAAATAAGAAGCCAAAAGTCGCTGGGCGACGCCTGGTTAGCGCGGGCGTTCGGCCCAATGCCCAGGAATCCTTGCTAAGTCGTACGGAGATGCAATTATGAAGACAAACCCAAGCGTGTTACCAGACCGACGGGCAGTGGACTGTGCTTTGCTCGTGACGCGAGTCATTGTCGGCGTTATTTTTGCGGCGCACGGAGCACAGAAGCTATTCGGAACGTTTGGCGGTACAGGATTGGCCGCAACAGTGGAGCAGATGGGGTCGATTGGTTACTTGGTCGTTATTGGTGAGTTTTTCGGTGGCCTGGGCTTGGTCGTAGGCGTCCTGTGTCGTTTTTCGGCGGCTTCACTCATCATGATCATGTTCGGTGCCATCGCCATGGTCCACGGCAAAAACGGGTTTTTTCTCAGCGCCGGTGGGTTCGAGTACAACCTGGCCCTTATTGGGCTTTTGGCACCGATTCTGGTCGCCGGCCCTGGAAAGTTTGCCATCGGCCAGCTGTTGCCGCTACCTAAAGGGACGCTGAGTGGGCGGCCGATGGTGTTCTTCGAATAGGGCTGTCCCGGGGTCTGTCGGGACTTTCCTCTCTAGGGCCCAAACGGATTAGGACAAGGGAAAAGTGGGTCGCCGTAGGCGTCCGACTGCAAGTCAGGGTTGAACTGAGCCGATGCGTTGGGCAGAAAGGAACGTAACAATGAGAAGGACAGTTTCCGTGGTTCTTGTCGTATTCTTCTGTGGTGCTCTCGTCGGGTGTGTTTGCCCGGGGGCCAGGGAGCTCCCTAGCGAGCTGAAAATCGGCGAGGAGTACATGGTGGTGTGCAAGGATATTGCGCTCTTCCAGTATCCTCGCGAGGCCACACTTCTTGGAGTCTCTGGCCATTGGCTGAAACTCCGTTTCACCGAGCCCTTCACGACGGATCCTATGCCAATGATACTCTGGATGAACTCCGAAAGCGTCAGCTGGATCGGCCCCAAGCCAGAGGCAAGGAAAGCGGACCTGTAGATCGCCCAACAATCGCGTCAAGCGGGGAAGGCCATCTATCAACCCTTAGTCTGTGTCGGAAAACTCGATCTGGCTTCGGGCGGCCCTTTTTCTTAGCTGTTCGACGCTGCTATCGCAGTTGGGGCTGCACGAAGGCAACAGGGTTGGCCGCATCCGGCTGCATCGACGATAGAACAAACATCGCCTGCTTCGCCGTCTTTGCCAGGCAAAAAAATGGCTCGCTCTCGGGCCGACGACGGAGTTTTCCGACAAAGCCTGGGAGATGGAGGGCACTACTCGAGCTTGGCCTCATAGAACCACGCGTTATCGATGAAAAAGACGCCGGGTGCAAACGCGATGTGCCAGGTAATGGTAGCCGGCGTCACTGTCGCGGGGATGACGCCGGTGGCGACGGTGTACTCGACCCATTCCTCTGTCAGCGTAAACTGCTGCTCACCGTAGGCTTCAAAGGGGGCCTCACCCCGCTCGGGCTTGAAGTTGAGCTGAAAAGTGCCTTGCTCAGCCTTCATGAAAGCAGAGACCAGGTAGGATTTGCCCTCTTCGAACACGTGGCCCTGATGCTGCAGACCCGCATCCCAGAAGTTTGCACCGGCAGTATTGTTCTGTACTCGGAGTGCATAGGCGCCCTCACTAACGGGATCCTGCACGGCTTCGAGAGTGGCATCACCGTAGGTATTCCAGCCCGTCGTGTCCCCTGTCTCCAAATTACCGTTGATCAGGAGATTGACCGCACCGGGTTGGCCCAGCAGTTCCACTTCGGCGATCTGCATGCTATTGGCACTACCGGCATCCCGAACGGTCGGGAACATGACCTGATAGTAGGTGTATTCAACACCATTCTCAAACACGATCGCCGTGGCGTTCATAGTGAAACGCGGCGACGCAGCGACCTGGTTGAAATCGACGATCTCACCGCTGGCAATCAACTCATACGGTCCGTCCAGGCTCTCATTGGAACCGGAGAGTTCATAGGTGATCGGATCACGCTCTGTCGCATCGTTCGCCGTGGTGAAGGTCAAGCCCGTGACCACGGTGGGGCCTATGGCCGGCGCCACCCGGAATCCGGTGGGTTCAACCTCGCCCTTGAAGTGCAGGTACTTGGTCCCGGTATTATCATCGATCGCTAAGGCAGGATGCTCACCACCAGGCCAGCCAGCAACAGAACCATCTCTGGCCTCATCCGGTACACCTACAACCACATCACCCGGTCCGGTGACATCGGAGATCCTCAGGGCGAGTTGCGCGATTTCCGCTTCCGACAGCACCCTGTTGTAAACCCGACAGTCATCCACGTCGCCGGGGAAGGAACTGTCCTGGGTGACACGCGAACCAATGTGAACGCGGTCGCCGCGGGCCGAGAGGTCCCGGACATTGGACTTAACCTCCTCAGGTTCGGTATCCGTCAGCACACCGTCGCCGTAGTAGGCTATGGTGGTGCCGTCATAGGTCATGGCATAGTGGTGCCACTCCAATGCCACTTCGTCGGAGAAGATCGTCTCTTCCCAACCCCAGACGTGGGCACCGACACCGCCGGGACCGCCCAGGCTGCCGATATTGAAGTGACTACCACTGCCACCGCCGCCGTCAACCGTTCCCGTGAAACCGAAGATCAGAGACCAGTTGGGGATGTTGGTGTTGTCGGCCTTGGCAAAGCACGCGATGGTGGTCGGGTCATTGCCGCTCAGGCCTACTGAACCGATCTCGACAAACTGATTGCTGCCGCCGGGCAGGCTCAGGACCTCACCCATACCGGGATCATCCACGACCACGATGTTTTCACCCATGATGATGCCGCTATTGCCATGGCCGGACTGGTCAAGGACAACACCACTCTCAGTGCCATCAAATGTCCACCAGCCTAGCAGGCTCTCATCTGATATGGGTATGTTCCCGATCGTCGTAAAGCTCCAGATCGGTCCGGGATTGGCCGAGAAACCCGAATCGATTTCGTCGACGGCCCAGTAGTAGGTGGTGTCGTTCTCCAAGAGACCGGGATCAAGGGCGGGCAGGGACAGGAAGAAACCGAGCTTAACACTGGCGTCCCTGGCCTC
>JADFHU010000512.1 GCA_022567055.1 Planctomycetota bacterium | reverse complement strand
GCCCTGCTCCGTCTCGACCAGAATGAACTCCCTGGCCCCCTCGCTGAGATCGTTGCGATACCAGAACCGGGTGTTGTCGGCAAACCAATGGGGGCGCAGGGTCGTCTTGTAGACCTCCGCGTCCTGTGCGTGGATAGGTGTTGCCAAAAACAGAGCGGTGACTAGAATTCTAGCAGAGTAAATGGATTGTACGTACCGATTCATGACCATCCTCATTATTGTAAGGTGAAAAGTCAGATTATTTTCCACACTGGCAGTCTAACAGATTGTGCCAGACTGGACTATGGAGTGGCTCAAATCTTCAGATCAAGACCGGTAAGCCATACGACAGAAACCACATGAGGAGTCTAATCATGGTGAGGCGCCTGCGGCCCTGGCTTGAGCCTGTGAAACCACCCAGGCCCTCACGCTGATGAAGACGGCCCCATCCATCCTCCGGACTGCGTTTTACCGGGATCATGCTCGCCTCCTCTGCTCGAGCTACCGGCACTGGACGGGCGAAAGACTCCTAAGCGCCGGCGATCCGAGCGAGGACCTGGCAGGGCAGTTATACGCCGCTCCCTTGGGCATCGTCTCCCACGGGACGGAGGTGGATCCCATCTTCAACTTCGGCAATGCCGTGGCCCTCGAATTGTTTGAGATGTCCTGGGAGGCATTCACACGCCTACCGTCGCGCGAATCAGCCGAGCCGATCAGCCGTGAGGAACGGGCGGCGCTGCTCGCACGCGTTTGGGGCGAAGGCTTCATCGATGACTACCACGGTATTCGCATCTCGGCCAGCGGGCGGCGTTTTATCATCGAGCGAGCGACCGTCTGGAATCTCATCGACGAGATGGGGACACACCGGGGACAGGCGGCGAAGCTGGATAAATGGTCTTATTTGTAGGAGTTCTCAAGGGGAGGCATCTTCATTGTCCTCTGGGTCACTCCTGGGCGATCCCTCAGGCCGTGATTTTTGCTGTTCAGTGGGCAGATCGGTCGTTGGTTCCAGACGCAGGGTCCAATCCGCTTATTGACTTCTGACTCGACCAGCGGTTGGGCTGTTCATGGCCGGAAAACAGCGGCTTCCCTGGTCGGACAACGTGGCTGCGCTAGCAGCATGGACCAATCCAGGAAAACTGGGAGGACCGGCCATAGATGGAGCGCTGTGCGATAGTTTGATGCGCGGCGCCATCGAGACAAACGCGTACCATCACCGATACTGACCATCTCAGGGTGACTTTATCTTCCCAATCGTGCCGGTTCTCGGACGGCGACTCTTGGCGCTTGGGTTGCAGACAGACGACCCGTAGTAATAGCTGCGCAGCGTTCCACTTATGGTCGGTTTTTGTCTTTCCCGGCCATGAACCGCCGACTCTCAAACACTTCTCGGCTTTGGCCGGGAAAGGAACGGCTGCCCCGAGACCGGCGTTGCATTCCCCTCCCTGAACAGCCATTTTTTACCGTTGTGCCAGTGCCATCCAATCGGAGATGACCTTGAGGTGACGCATGGCGTCGGCACCTACGAAGTGATCGAGTCCCACACTCGGGACAACAAAACCTAACTGACAAGGCCATAATAGAGTTTAGGTGCGATCGTCCTGCATAGTGTTCCGTGCAAGGTTGACAATCTTGGGCAGTGGCCGTAGGCTAAGCACACAGTTTGCGAATGAGGGGAGGCTCCGCAAGGCTTCCCCATGAGTCTGTACGCCGGGAGACTGACGGCATGGCAACGGTGGTGACCAATCCGGTGGGTAGCACAGGTAGCCTAGTCCGATGTATTTACTCGATTTGTTTCGATTTCGACGTTGGGGTGTTATGCCGCGACTTCGCAGGCCATGGGTAGTATAGAGAAACCATATCATCATTGTTCGCATCCGTGATGGAGACGACATGAACAAACTCTTGATCTTTATCGGCATGACGATTTTCGGCTGGGTGGGTTGGTGGATCGGGGCATACGTGGGATTCATGACCGCGTTCCTGCTAAGCGGCATCGGCAGCATTGTGGGTGTCTATGTGGGCTGGCGTATCAACCGGGATTATCTCAGTTGACACCTGCATGCATAGTCGAATGCTGATGCAGAGATGCGAACAAGGCACTGCATACTATTTGCACGCACCGCGCGAAATCATGAGTGCACACGTTCGATCCGAGAATAATGCAAAGACTCAAGACACGGGTATCTAAGAATGATATGGACACTAAGCATCGAATGCATCATGGGGATGTACCAACAGCACGATTGCGTACGTGTGATTGAAATAGAGTCTGAGGCTTCGCTATTGGATCTTCACGATGCGATTCAGGCCGCGGTGAATTTCGACCGAGACCATCTATTCGAATTCTTTGGCGGACGCAACTGGCGAAATCGTAAAGTCGTATTTGAAGACAGCTACGATACGGGAGATCTCTTTGATACCTATGCCAGCATCCCGCTTGAGGACGTCTACCCGTTGCCGAAGGGCTGTAAGCTCCACTACCATTTTGATTTCGGAGATGACTGGTATTTCGAGGTCAAAAAGAGTCGCAAGCAACCGAAAGAGCCCGAAAAGGGTGTGCAATACCCCCGCGTCATTGAATCAGTCGGACCGGATCCCGAGCAATACCCAGGTGTGGGTGAATGGCAGTAAACGGCTGTGCCGCAGAAGCGGATTCGGCTGGACGTCACTGACGCTCGGCCAGTGATCCGTAGCGTTAGGTCAGGGAGACGATATGAACAAACTCTTGATCTTTATCGGCATGACGATCTTCGGCTGGGTTGGTTGGTGGATCGGAGCATACGTGGGATTCATGACCGCGTTTATGCTAAGCGGCATCGGCAGCATTGTGGGTGTCTATGTTGGCTGGCGTATTAACCGGGATTATCTCAGTTGATGTTCGCACGAATGGTCAAATGCTAGGCTCTGTCGGAAAACTCTGTCGTCGGCCCGAGAGCGAGCGATTTATTCGCCTGGCAAAGACGGCGAAGCGGGCGATATTGGTTTCATCGTCGATGCAGCCGGATGCGGCCAGGCGGAAAAGGGGCCGATCGAAGCCAGACCGAGTTTTCCGACAGAGCCTTGTACTGCTTGTCTCGTTGCTCGCGTCGTCAGCGCTTGCCGAGAAGCCACGACAGCCGAACATCGTCTTCATCTACTGCGACAATCTGGGTTATGGCGACATCGAACCCTTTGGCTCGAAAAAACACCGCACACCCAATTTGAACCGCATGGCCCGCGAAGGCCGCAAGTTCACGCACTTCTACTCGGCCAGCGGGGTCTGCACTCCCAGCCGCGCTGCGCTGATGACCGGCTGCTATCCGTCGCGCGTTAGCATGGACGTGACCGACGGCGCCGTGCTCCGTCCGGTCTCGAAGATCGGCTTGCATCCGCAGGAACGCACCATTGCCGAGCTGCTAAAGGCCAACGGCTACGCCACGGCAATCTTTGGGAAATGGCATCTGGGCGACCAGCCAGAGTTCCTGCCCACCCGTCAAGGGTTCGACGATTACCTCGGCATCCCTTACAGCGACGACATGACGCCCCGGCCTGGGAAGAACTGGCCCGAGCTGCCGCTCATCGAAAACGAACGCGTGATCGAGGCGCCGACCGACCGCAATCTGTTAACCAAACGGCTCAATGAGGCCGCGGTAAAGTGGATTGCGGATCACCATCGTCAGCCCTTCTTTCTCTACATGGCCGAATGCATGCCGGGCAGCACACGTGCGCCCTTTGCAAGTCCCCGCTTCGCGGGCAGATCGAAGAACGGTCCCTGGGGCGATTCGATCGAAGAACTGGATTGGTCCGCCGGCCAAGTGCTTGACGCGCTAAAGCGGCACCAGATCGACGACAACACGCTCGTCATTTGGACATCGGACAACGGCGCGCCGCGCCGCAGTCCCCCGCAGGGCCTGAACTTGCCGCTGGGTGGCTGGGGCTACACGACGGCGGAAGGAGGCATGCGTGTGCCCTGCATCATGCGCTGGCCCCAGCGAATTCCCGCCGGCACCACTTGCGATCAACTCTGCACCACGATGGACATGTTTCCGACCTTTGCCGCCCTGGCCGGCATTGATATTCCCAGCAGGCCGCCGATCGACGGCAAAGACATCCGTCCCTTACTCACCGGCGACCGGGCGACGAGCCCGCACAGGGCCTTCTACTACTATCGTCTCGAACAGCTTCAGGCGGTTCGCGCTGGAGACTGGAAGCTCTACCTGGCTTACAAATCCCGCACCCGCGACGGAAAGACGGTCACGGCCAAGCCCCGGCTCTACGACGTGCGCCGCGACGCGGGCGAGACGAACAACGTTGTCGACCAGCACGCCGACGTCGTCGCCCGGCTGATGAAACACGCCGAGCAGGGCCGCGCCGAGCTCGGCGATCAAGGCATCCGCGGAGCCGGGCGTCGGCCTCACGGTGTCAACGACCATCCCACCCCGCGTATCAATTGACCGCCGGCGTCATCGAGTCCATTCGTTCATGGGCAGCGGGCTCTACTTTGTGATTCCCCATCGGCCTTAAACAGGCTATTATTGACGCCGTTGTGCGGAATGGACCCATGAAAGGACAAGATGATATGGGTCAGATTTGACCGGTAATCTATGTTATCGCAGAAAATCGCTCTTTGAAATTACGTAATAAACCATTTGTCCAGTAGTACGGCTTGGTATCTCACCTTTACTAATTGACTCACGGTGCTACCGCTCCGGCATTTAGCCGTGACACTTCACGTTCGTACCTCACTTAATGAAGTGTCACATCCCACATCGTGGTCAAAGGGTTTAGATGCCAGCCGTTATGCCGGGCAAAT